>NZ_JBVVPQ010000039.1:0-67160 GCF_055811695.1 Bradyrhizobium sp. MI1.3
CGATCTGCGCCTTACAACGTTCATCGCAACCTCCAAACTCCTGGTGTTGCGACGACCGTTTGAATCCGCCCAATACGTCTCTATCAAATACACCGAACGCCTGGCTGAAGCTGGCGTCGAGCCTTCTGTCGGCAGCGTCGGAGATTCCTATGACAACGCTCTCGCCGAAACCATCAACGGTCTCTACAAGGCCGAGGTGATCCATCGGCGCAGACCATGGCGCAGCTTCGAGCCCGTCGAGTTCGCGACGCTGGAATGGGTGGACTGGTTCAACAAGCGGCGGCTCCTGGCCCATTGGCAACATACCGCCGGCCGAAGCCGAGCAACGCTGCTACGCCATTCTGGAACAGCCGGCCATGGCGGCATAACTTAAACCGAATGGCCTCCGGCAAACCCGGGGCGGTTCAGGTTTTAACTCCAGCGACTCCCTTATCAGTGAAGCCCGCCGCGCGCATTTGCTTGCACAGCTTCGAAGCCAGCCGGAACATCGGGATCAAGTTGCCGGGATGATACTTACGCCGCTTCATGGAGGGGGCTCTCTCGATGGAGCTGCTACCATGGGTCGTGATACTGAGGCACACGGGGGCCGCGGGGCTATCTATTTCATCTGATAGGACAGCAGCACTGGCTTGATTAGCATCGTCGCCAGTGACACGTGGTAGCCCATCGGGGATACGTTGGCCCCGACATACAGGCAACGCATCGACTGCCTCATTCATGAAGGTTGTGCGTCCTGTGGGTGGCAGGCTTGGGCTACGTTCGAGCACCGCTCGGCGCGGCAAACCTCTACGCAAACGCAACGCAACGACACAAGCCGCTGAGGGAAACCTTGGCGGCTTTTGCGTGGAGGCACTATCAGCGGTCGTCTTCATGGCCCAACAGCTTGTGCGTCACGCGATTGATGAAATGGTTATTGCCGCAGGCTGGGCATTGCACGCACGAGGATGAAGGAGGCGCGTGCCGCATTCGACTCAGCGTCGAACTGGTGCTGAACGTACTCGCCGCTTGTCGGGCAACGAACGTGATCGTGTCCATCATAGCCCAGCACCGGCCATGGCACCGCCCGGCCCATGACCTAGGTCAATGCTTCCCGGTGCACTTACCGCCGCCGCGCTTGCCACGGATGATATCCTCCGCCTGTGCAGAGGCAGGTCCGGAGCCGCATCATGAGGTGATGGCGATCTGAGCCAAACCTCATCCGAGTTCGCGACAAAGAAAATGCATGGAACGGATCAATGAGCGCATCCAGAGTCTGGCCCTTCGGCCGCATCTGCGATCGCGCCATTACAACGAACTACCTCCGGCCGTTTTCAACGCAATCGGCCCTTTTGCGAAGTGGCCGCCGACACCGACTACGTCCGATCATCGGGACAGACCGGAAGTGCGCGGCAAAACCAAAACGGCGCTTTTGATCCGAGGCGGATTCCACCGGCCCGCTTCAGCCTTGTCGCGGCCACTGATTGCGGGCAGACTAGCAGTGGCATGAGAGGGCAAGAGCCATGCAACGTCGGCTTGCGGCCATTCTAGCGGCGGATGTGGTCGGCTACAGCCGACTCATGGGCGCCGACGAGGTGGGGACCCTCAATTCCCTCAAGTCGCACCGGCGGGAACTGGTCGACTGCGGCATTTCCGAGCACCACGGCCGCATCGTCAAAACCACCGGCGATGGGATGCTGGTGGAATTCGCCAGCGTCGTGGATGCGGTCGCCTGTGCTGTCAAGATTCAGCGCAGCATGGTGGGGCGCAACGCAGGGATCGCTGCGGAACGGCAGGTCGTGTTCCGGATCGGGATCAACGTCGGCGATATTATCATCGACGGCGACGATATCTTCGGCGACGGCGTCAACATCGCGGCACGCTTGGAAACGCTCTGCGAGCCCGGCGGCGTATGCATATCCAGGGCGGCGAACGACCAGATCCGGGACAAGCTGTCGATGGCGTTTGCTGATCTGGGCGAGCAGGCTGTGAAGAACATCTCGCGCGCGGTCGGCGTGTTCGGGCTCACTGCCAAGGACATCGAGGCAATTCCAGACGCCGCGATTCCCTCGTCTGCGGAAGACACGGTGGCGGCGTCAACCGTCCAACACAAGCAGGAAATTCACTTCTGCCAGACCGGGGACGGCGTGCAGCTGGCCTACGCCCGGATGGGCCAAGGGCATCCGCTGGTGAAGACAGGGCACTGGATGACTCACATCGAATTCGACTTCGAAAGTCCGATTTGGCGGCATCTCTACCAGGAATTTTCCCGCGAGCACCTTTTCATCCGATATGACGCAAGGGGAAATGGGCTTTCGGATCGTGACGTCCCGGACGTAACATTCGAGCGGTTCGTCGACGACCTCGATGCGGTGGTCGACGCCGCGGGCATCGAACGGTTCGCGCTGCTCGGCATATCCCAGGGGTGCGCCGTCTCGATTGCCTACGCGGTCCGCCATCCGGAGCGAGTGTCGCATCTGATTCTCTACGGAGGCTATGTCGTCGGGTGGAAGAAGCGCGCCAGGACCGAGGCGGAGAAGGCGGCCGGGGATGCGATGCTGACGCTGATGCGGCTGGGATGGGGTCAGGAAAACCCGGCCTTCAGGCAGATGTTCACGTCCCAGTTTATTCCGGACGCTAACAAGGAGCAGGCCGACTGGTTTAACGAGCTACAGCGTATCTCGAGCTCGGCCGAAGACGCAGCGCGCAATTTACTGGCAAATGGCGAAGTGGAAATCAGTTCACTACTGCCGCAGGTCAAGGTGCCGACCCTTGTCATGCATTGCCGCAACGACGCGAGGGTGCCGTTCGAGTCGGGCCGTCGGCTGGCCGCGGGGATTCCCGGTGCCCGCTTTGTCCCGCTCGAAGGCCGGAATCACATCATGCTGGAGGGCGAGCCGGCTTTGGCACGCTTTCTCGACGAGCTACGATCATTTCTTGCCTCCGATACTCAACACTAAAGGTACTGGATACGGCGGCTCCGTTTTGCCGACCAATATACGCCACGGGTTTCCCCTTGATGTCTGTTCTTGGCCAAGCGAAGTGCACGATGTCCGCTATTTGGGTCACTATCGGGGGAAAAGCGGACGTCGCACACAATCCGCGGGCGGTCTTATTGCGCTAACAATCCGAATGCGATAGTGCCACTATGCTTGCGAAAATCAGCAGTGCCGGGACGGATTTTCTGTCGCTGGCGTCCGAGCCTTTGGTTCCGGCGCTGCGCCCTCGAGACAATGAGCGAGGGCCGAGTCCACGCCCCTAGCCGTTCGCGAGGTCTACAGCGGCCGAGTTCGATAGTTAGTCAGAAAGCTTTGGGCGCTGGACGGCAGGTCATCGAAACCACCGAGCTTGGCCATCATGAGCCAGGTGGCAAAATCCGCCTCAGCCTCCGTGGGCGCTTTCTTGGCGATACTGGCGATGGAGCTAGAGGACATGGTGGTCCGATTGGTTTCAACCCGGCCGCGAAGCTGTTCATCGACACCGTCCGCGCGGCGGGAAAGGCAATTGGCAATTCAATCACAGTAATGACGGCGCGGGAGAGTTCAAACGCGAACCCTACGCCTCCCATCTCGCTGTAATAACCTTACCAACTAGTCGGCTCCTGGTCAGGTTGAAGGGACTGAGCAGGCTAACTAGGTAGGGCTCACCTCTGCTGATCCCCAACGGCAGTAATTCTCATCGTCACTGACGGCAACATCGCGTGGACCATCAGCTTGAGTGTTTCGACGGCGCGAATACGAACGTCATCCCGAGGTCTCTGTAAAAATTTAGTACCTAGCCTTACAGACGCTTCTGATGGCGCGATGGATTCAGCCCGGCGCGTTTGAGGTTCCTAGATTATGAACCACGGAATTGCCGGGCTATCGGTCTTTCAGATGTAGCCGGGAAGACCGGCGGCTACTCAGGCTTCGTCAGCGGCTTGCTGTGAGCTGCTGGCGGTAGCGCTCCGCGTCCCAGTTCAGCAAATCATGCTCGCTCTCGGAGGAGAGATACACAATCTCGGCGTCGAGGGGGAGGCGGCTGGTCACGAGGGCGAGGCAGCTCAGCAAGGCTTCGGCGCCAGCGCTGGCGTCAGTGCGGATGAGACTGCCAAGTCCAGGGACGAGCAGAGCAACGGGCGGTGATTGCCCTGCAGCCTCGGCGCGCAAGCTCATATTTTGCAGGCTTTCGCCTTGCTCCAAGATCGGCAAGCCCGGCCCGAGAAAGACGACGTGATCGGGATACAGGGATCCGCTGGTGGCAATAACGCGGCAATAGCGATCGGTCGCGATGCCGTGACAGATCCGATCTTTGGGTAAGCGATAATCAGTACCTGCACAGGTAATGCAGAGCGCGTTCTGATCGCCTGACGCGGCACTGCGTGGCGGCAGCGCCAGACGCGCTTCGACTTCCATCACCAGGGCTTCCGCGCCCGCGCAAGTTTCGGCCCCCACGACCAAGCCGTGATTACCGAGGATCAGCACGTTGACGTGGACATGCGCGATCGCTTCGCTGACCGCTTGGGCCAACGGCAGGCCCGGATGGAAGTAGCCGAGCCGAAGCCAAGATAATCCACGCAAGCGATGTTCGAACTCTTGGTGAGCGTCGGTGCGCACCGCCCATGCGATGGTGTTAACGGAATGGACGTGCAGTACGACAGGATGCGGCATCAACGCGTGCAGCGCAGTCTCAATCGAACCGCGTAGTTGAGTTATAGTATTAGGGGCCAACGGCACCCGATCATCGCCGCGCGCCAGAGCGGTGCGAGCGTCTGACAGCGCGACCGGCACGAAGATGTCCTTGTCTTCGGCGTCGGCGAGCCAAGTGCCTGAGGCTTTGACCCAGAGCACGTCGCCTTCTTTGACGGAAGAATTGCCCCCGGCGCCCTGCACCAGCAGGATGTTTTTGCCGACGCGGGCGGACATACGGCGAAGTTCGGACAAGGCGCGAGGCTGTTTCATGAAGCGATCCTCACCAACTGAGATGCTGCACAGTCCAGTGCGGCATCCGCGCATCCGCGCCGGCAACCTGCCGGATCGCGTGTGCGACATTGTGCGATCCTGCAAGTGTTTCCCGATGCGCGCCCGCGCCGACCAGCAAGGTCAGCATGCCCGCCGCACGCCCACCGGCGATGTCGTGATCGATGGAATCCCCAATGACGAGGATGCGGTCGGGCGAGGGATGGCCCAATCGTTCCAGTGCCGCGGCAAACATCGGCGCGTGTGGTTTGCCGATAAACGAAACCCTGCCGCCGAGCCGCTGATAAAAGGCCGCCAGCGCGCCCGGAGCCGGGATTAGCCCGGTCACCCCAAACATCACGAGGTCGGGATTGGCGCACAGCATCGGCAGTTTGCGGACGGCCGCCACCGTGAGGCGTTCGCGCCATGGCTCCGGTTCCGCAACGCTGTCGTCGAGGCCCGCGAGCAGGATGAAGTCGGCGGATGTGATATCTGGAACCAGGGCCAGGTCGAGCTCATCGACGATGGAGCGGTCGCCATCGCGCGAGATCAGGAAGCAGGCTTGGCCGAGGTCCGTGAAGGGCGTCTGCGCGCGTGCCTTCAGGCTCTGCCAGGTCACTTCGCCTGATGATAACACACCATCGTAAATGTCCGGCGATAAGCCCAGGGCGGCGAGGCGCCGCTGATTGCTGCTGGCGCGCTTGCCGGAATTGGAGAGGATCAGGATCCGTTTGCCAGCCTCGTGCAGGCGCCTCACGCAGTCATGGGCGGCGGGAAACACCGTCATGCCTTCATGCAGCGTGCCCCATTGATCGAGCAGCACGTGATCAAAGTGATCGGCGATAGTGCGAAGGCCGGTGATGGTCCTGGCAATGGTCATGGCGGACCACCGTTCAGCGCAAGCAGCGCCGCGCCAAAGCTCGCTTCGGTTTGCTCGGCGACCGTCACGGGCACGCCCAGCGTGCGCTGCCTGATTGCGGTCCAGTTGTTGTTCCGCGCGCCGCCGCCGATGCTGACGACCCGCCGCAACGCTGGCGCACCCAGTTTTGCGAGCTGCCGGTAGGCGAGCGCCTCTACCGACGCGATGCCTTCGAGCAAGCCCTGGAAGAACCGATGGTCTTCCGCCGGCCGTGGCGTGATCCGCGCCGTCAGCGTCGGATCTGCGATTGGAAAACGCTCACCGGGCTTTGGCAGGGGATAGTAATCGAGTCCGGTCGGTGCCTCCGGCTCAAGCTGAGGCGTCAAGCGCTCCATGTCGTCGGGCGAGAAGTGCATCAACAGCGCCGCACCGCCGGAATTGGAGGCACCACCGGTCAGCCAGCGATCGCCGAGCCGGTGTGCATAAACGCCCTGGCCGGCCGCGAAAATCGGCTGCGAGGCCAGCAGCTTCACCACCAGCGTGGTGCCGAGCGAAGTGACGGCATCGCCGACTGCGTCGGCCCGCGTGGCGATGAACGCGGCCACGCCGTCGGTGGTGCCTGCAGCGATCTTCGCTCGCGGAGAAAGACCGAGCATGCGCGCGATATTGCGATCGATGTCGGCGAAGGCCGTCCCCGGAATCGTGGTCTCGGGCAGCAGATGGCGGGGCACGCCGAGCTCATCGAGCCAGCCGGGCCATGTCCGCGTTACGGGATCGTAGCCGAGCTTCAGCGCATTGTTCTCGTCGCTGATGCCGTGACGGTCGGCGAGGCGGCCGGCGATCCAGTCGGCCTGGTGCACCGCGTAGCGCGCACGGCTGACGTCATCACGAGCGAGGAGATGCAAGAGCTTTGCGAGTGCGCTGCTGGCGCCATGCGCGCCGCTGTCTGTTGGAGCCACATCGGAAATGCGCGCGGCCTCGTCCTTTGCGCGGGCGTCGTTGTACATCAGGCCCGGCGTCAACGGCCGGCCGGCGTCATCGACGAGCAGCAAAGTTCCAGACGTTCCGTCAACGACGATCTGCTCGACCGCGCCGAGATCGACGTGCTCGCCGAGCTTACGGAGCGCGGCAAGCGTTGCCTGCCACCATAGCTCCGGCTGCTGATCGACGGCGTTGCCATTGACGCGCGGCGGCGGCAGTCCGGCCGACGCCTGGCCCCGGATGGCGGCCTGCGCGTCGATCGCGCAGGCGCGGACCCCGCTGGTGCCGACGTCAATGCCAAGGAACAAGCCTGCCATTCGACCTTACCGAAGCTTTTGCGGCCCGCTTTATCGCTGATGCGCCTGATCTTTCGGGGCTCGGGCGGGCTAACGATTGCGCTGCAGCACGTTTGGGGGATTGACGCCCCGCCCGACCTCTGCAATTTTTTGCAAGCCGTGAAGAAAATTGCAAGAGGCTTTTCCGCGCGTGACCGCATCCAGCGACAGACTGCCGATGATGGATGGCGAGGCCTCGCTCGCGACGCGTGCCGCCTGGCTGCATTTTGCTGGGGGACTGACTCAGTCGGAAGTGGCGGACCGACTCAACATCCAGAGCACGAAAGCTCACCGGCTGATCGCGCGGGCCAGTCGCGAAGGCATGATCCGCGTGTTCGTCGAGGGACCCATCGCCGAGTGCGTGGCGCTGGAAAACGTCCTGGCCGAGCGCTACGGCCTGTCCTACTGCCGCGTGGCGCCCGACCTCGGCGAAGGCGCTTTTCCGCTGAAGGCTCTGGCGCTGGAAGGCGCAAGCTTCCTGCGCCAGGCGCTTGAACGCGGCGAGCACAAAGTCATCGGCGTCGGCCACGGCCGTACGCTCGCCGCCGTGGTCGAGCAGCTGCCGCAGACGCCGGCGCGCGAGGTGCAGTTCGTCTCGCTGCTCGGCGGCCTGACGCGGAAATTCGCCGCCAATCCGTTTGACGTGATCCACCGGCTGGCTGAACGCACCGGCGCGGAAGCCTACCTGCTGCCGGTGCCGGTGTTTGCGAACTCCGTGGCCGATCGCGCCGTTCTGATGCAGCAATTCGGCATCGCCGATGTGTTCGCGCTGGCACGCAAGGCATCGCTCCTGTTCGTCGGCATCGGCCAGATCCACAGCGATGGGTTTTTGGTGTCGAGTGGCATGATCAGACCTGATGAGGTCACGGAACTGAAGCGCGCAGGGGCCTGTGCCGACCTGCTCGGTCATTTCTTCAACGACGACGGGGCACTGCTCGATACCGACCTGTCGGCGCGCGCCACCTCGATGACCCGGGCGGATCTGAAAAAGCATCGCATCGTCGCCGTCGCCGGCGGCCTCGCCAAGTTGACGGCTTTGCGCGCGGTGTTGAAGAGCGGCCTTTTGCACGGGCTCATTATCGACGAAGCGACCGCGTCTGCGCTCACTGCTGACAAGCCGGAGGTCACATCCGGCAAAGGAAAAAAAGAAGGTCGGAAGGGAAGTAAACGCTAGAACAGGGAGGTTTAAGTGTACGATCGAGAGAAGAATCTATTCGAGTCCTACGCTGCCAAACGCATCAGCCGGCGTGACCTGCTGGATGGCGCCGCCAAGCTCGGGATCGCCGGGGCCGCCGCCAATGCCGCCTTCGCATCTTCGGTATCGCGGGCGATGGCAGCCGACTTCAATTGGAAGTCCCAGAGCGGCAAGACGATCAAGCTGCTGCTCAACAAGCACCCCTACGTTGACGCGATGATCGGGGACATTGAAGCCTTCAAGTCCCTGACGGGCATGAACCTGGCCTACGACATCTTTCCTGAGGACGTCTATTTCGACAAGGTGACGGCGGCGCTTTCGTCGAAGTCGGACCAGTACGACGCCTTCATGACCGGCGCCTACATGACGTGGACCTATGGTCCGGCCGGCTGGATCGAAGACCTCAACACCTACATCAACGATCCCGCCAAGACGAACCCATCCTTTGCTTGGGACGACGTCCTGCCGGGCCTGCGCGCCTCGACCGCATGGGATGGCGTCGCCGGCTCCGAACTCGGCTCCGGCAAGGCGAAGCAGTGGTGCATCCCCTGGGGTTATGAGCTCAACAACATCACCTACAACCGCAACATCTTCGACAAGGTTGGCGTCAAACCGCCGAAGAATCTTGACGAGATGCTCGAGGTCGCGGCCAAGATCACCAAGGATGCCGGCGGTCCCTACGGTATCGGCGTCCGCGGCTCGCGCTCCTGGGCGACGATCCATCCGGGCTTCCTGTCGGCCTATTCGAACTTCGGCCAGAAGGATTTCGTCATGGAAGGCGGCAAGCTGAAGGCCGCCATGAACACCAAGGCCTCGAAGGACTTCCACGAGAAGTGGGTCAAGATGATCCAGACCTCGGGTCCGAAGAACTGGTCGACCTACACCTGGTACCAGGTCGGCACCGACCTTGGCGCTGGCGCCTCCGGCATGATCTTCGATGCGGACATCCTCGGCTACTTCATGAACGGCGGCGAGAACAAGGAGCGGGGCCATCTCGGCTATGCGCCGTTCGCGGCGAACCCGGCGGCCAAGGCGCCGACGCCGAACGTGTGGATCTGGTCGCTGGCGATGTCGAGCTTCTCCAAGCAGAAGGACGCGGCCTGGCTGTTCATGCAATGGGCGGCCTCGACCGAGCATGACCTGTTCGGCGCGCGGAAGATGGATTTCGTCAACCCGGTGCGCGCGTCCGTGTGGAAAGACTCCGAATTCCGCGACCGGATCGGCAAATCCTATCCGGGCTATCTGGAGCAGCACGATGTCTCGGCGCCCGGCGCAAAGATCTACTTCACCGCGCAGCCCCTGTTCTTCGACCTGACCACGGAGTGGGCGGCGTCGCTGCAGAAGATGGTCGCCAAGGAGGTCAGCGTCGATGAGGGGCTCGACAAGCTCGCTGACAATATCAACCGCCAGCTCAAGCAGGCGGGTTTAGGTTGACGCATCGCGTGGTGGAGCTTCCTCCGCACCACGCCAACCCGCCGGTTGGGATCGAGGCCCTTTCCGAACCGGCGGTGTTCACGCCCACAGCTGATCCGTTATCATCATGAGCATGGCCCAACTCCTCCAGACCAGCGCGACGGCGCGCCTCAAGCCGAGGCCGCGCGGCCGCTGGCTGCCTTACTTGCTGAGCCTGCCGGCCTTGCTGGTCTGTATCGCCATCCTGGTGCCCTTCGTCACCGCGGCGGTGTACTCGCTGCAGCGCTACCGGCTGAACCTGCCCTATCTGCGCGGCTTCATCGGCGTCGACAATTACATCGACTTTCTGTCCGACCCCGCCTTCTGGAATACGCTCAAGATATCATTGGTCTATACCGCGGTGACCGTTGTCGCGGAGTTGCTGCTTGGTCTAGGGATCGCGCTGTTGCTGAGGCGGCCGACCCGCTTCCACAACGCAGTGTCGATCATGCTGTTGCTGCCGCTGATGACGGCACCGGCGATCGCCGCCCTGATGTGGAAGCTGATGACCAATCCGAGCTTCGGCATCCTGTCCTATGCTGTGAGCCTGCTTGGCATCCATGATTTCAAATGGGCCTCTGATCCCTCGACGGCGCTGTTCACCGTGGTTCTGGTCGATGTCTGGGTCTACACGCCCTTCATGATGATCCTTCTGCTGGCAGGTCTGCGCTCGCTGCCGCGCCAGCCGTTCGAGGCCGCCGCGCTCGACGGCGTGCCAGCGAGCTTCGTGTTCTTCCGCATCACGCTGCCAATGCTGACCCCCTATATCATCACGGCCTCGCTGTTTCGCCTTCTGGACTCGATCCAGCAGTTCGACATCATCTATGCAATGACGCAAGGAGGACCCGGCGACCGGCTGATGGTGTTCCAGGTGCAGGCCTATCTCGAATTTTTCCAGTACACCAATGTCGGCCGCTCGGCGGCGCTATTGATGATCCTCTGGCTGATCACCAACATCCTCTCCAACATCTTCATCAAGAATTGGCTGCGGTTGCGCGAGCGCGCGCACGGCCACGCCTAGGCGATCAGGGGACCGCGATGGAGCACAGCAGTCTGGCAGGTCGAGTTTTTCGAGGCGTGGCGCTGGCGCTGGTGCTGGTGTTCTTCATGTTTCCGATCGTCTGGATATTCCTGATGTCGTTCCAGAGCAACGAGCAGATCCTGCGGATACCGCCGCGCATCTTGTTTGAGCCGACGCTTTTCAACTACCGGGCGCTGATCTCCGGCCAGCTGCGTACCACAGCCGGCAATCTCGAGATCTCCTTCATGCGCAACCTGATGAACAGCTTTGTGCTGTCGAGCGCGGCGGTGCTGCTCGCGCTGTTGCTCGGCGTGCCCGCCGCCTATGCCTTCGCCCGGTTCAAATTTCGTCTCGGCGAGACCATCGCCTTCACGCTCTTGTCGTTTCGCTTTGCGCCGCCTCTGCTGGTGCTGCTGCCGCTGTCGCTCTACTACCAGCAGCTCGGGCTCAACGACACCTATTTCGGGATCGTCTGGGTCTATCAGCTGATCGCGCTGCCGCTGATCCTGTGGATCGTGCGCGGCTATTTCGAGGATATCAGCCCGGATATCGAGCATGCCTATCGGCTAGCCGGCCACTCCTGGCGCGAGGCCTTTACGCGGATCGCGGTACCCCTCGCGGGTCCGGGCATTGCTGCGGCGGGGCTGTTGTCCTTCATCTTCTGCTGGAACAATTTCGTCTTTGCACTGATCCTGGCCTCGGCGGACAAGCAGCCGGTGACGGTCGGTGCACTGGCCTTCGTCACTGCTTCGGGCATCCAGTACGGCCAGATCGCCGCGGCGATCGTGCTCTCGGTGACACCGACCTTGCTGCTTGCGCTCTATGCGCAGCGCTATCTGGTCGAGGGCCTGTCGCTCGGCGCGGTGAAAGGCTAGGGCATGGCGCGTCTCGAACTCTCTTCCGTGGGTAAGGCATTAGGCGCTGTGAGCTGCGCCGCCGATCTCTCGCTGGCCGTCGAGCCGGGCGAGATCGTGGCCGTGTTCGGTCCGTCCGGGAGCGGCAAGACCGTGCTGCTGCGGATGATCGCTGGGATGTTCGAGCCGGACGAGGGCGACATCCTGGTTGGCGGCCACTCGATCGTCGGCGCGCCGCCCGAGCGGCGCGGCATCGGCATGGCGTTCCAGAACTTTGCGCTGTTTCCGCACATGACTGCCCGCGCCAATATCGCGAGCGGCTTGCGGGCGCGGGACGCGGGCGCCGACGTGTCCGCAAAAGTCCAGTCGATCAGCCACTTGTTGAAGATCGAACATGTCCTTGATCATAGTCCGCGCGAACTGTCGAACGGACAGAAGCAGCGCACGGCACTGGCCCGCGCGCTGATCGGCAATCCCGAGGTGCTGCTGCTCGATGATCCCCTGCGCAATGTCGACGCCAAGTTGCGCTATGAGATGCGGCTCGAACTGCCGACCTTGCTGCGGCGCGGCTCGGCGTCCGTGCTCTATGTGACTCAGGATTATCGCGAGGCGATGGCGATTGCCGATCGCATCGCGGTGCTGATCGAGGGGCGCCTGGTGCAGGTCGCGCGTCCCGAGGAGATCTATGCCCGGCCGGCCACAGTTGCGGTGGCGCGGCTGTTCGGCGATCCCAGCATCAATCTCGCCGAGGTCGTGCCCGTCGCGGAGCGTGGCGTCTTGTTCGCAGATATCTCAGGAACGCGCGTGCGGCTCGATACGGCAGACCACCAGCCGATGGATCTGGGGGCGTGCTGGGTCGGGGTGCGGCCCGATGATCTCGTGATCTCGCAAGTAGCCACCGGCGATGCCATCCCGGCGCGCGTCGTCGCGGTCACCCCGATGCATGAGAAGGCGGTGCTGCTGTTGCGCTTCACGGATGGTACTGAATGGCTGGCGGCGTTGCCGCCAAGCGCGACCGTGGCCGACGATGACGTTTTCGTCCGCTTCGCGCCGGAAGCATCATTGCTGTTCGATCGTGCGACCGGTGTTCGGATCGGGCTGCCGCACCGGCGCCAGGCGGCATAGGAGCGACGAGGGGCATGCTCGAGCTAGAGAATGTCGACAAGGTCTACCGCAGTCGCGGCAAGCCGCCGGTGCACGCCGTGCGCGCGCTCGACATGGAGGTGGGCAAGGGTGAGATCGTCGCGCTACTCGGCTCGTCCGGTTGCGGCAAGACCTCGACCTTGCGCATGATCGCGGGCTTCGAGGACGTCACTTCAGGCTCGATCGCGCTCGACAAGCGGCGGATCGAGGCGCTGCCCCCGGCGCGGCGCAAGGTGGCGATGGCTTTCGAGGGCTATTCGCTTTACCCGCCGCTGACAGTGCGCGAGAACATCGGCTTCGCCCTGAAGGTCCAGCAGCTGTCGCGCGGCGAGGTGACGCGGCGGGTCGATGCGATCGCGGGGCTGGTCGAAATCGAGGACATCTTGGACGCCTATCCGCGGGCGATCTCCGGTGGACAGCAGCAGCGGGTGTCGCTGGCGCGGGCGCTGGTGCGCGATGCAGATCTTTATCTACTCGACGAGCCGATGGGCCAGCTCGAGCCGCAGCTGCGCGCGGTGTTGCGCGGACGGATCAAGGGCCTACTGGCCGAGCGCGGCATGACCGCGATCTTCGTCACCCATGACCAGACCGAGGCGAGCGCGCTCGCCGACCGGATCGCGGTGATGGAAGACGGTATTCTGCAGCAATTCGCCAGCGAAAAGGAGCTGAAGAACCGGCCCGCCAACCTGTTCGTCGCCAGCTTCATCGGCGAACCACCGATGAATCTTCTGGAGACCGAGGTGGCGCGCGCCGATGGTGGTTTCCGCCTGTCGGTCGGCAGCGCCATGGCGTTTCTGATTCCGGGCGACAGGCTAGATTCCACCGCTCAACAGGCGCTGCAGCAGACGCCGCGCGTGCGCGTCGGCATCCGGCCGCAGAAGGTCGCGGTCGGCAGCGGAGACGTGCGCGTCCGCATCGTCTCTAATCAATGGCTCGGCGACCAGTCGCACGTCGCCGGCGAATGTGCCGGAAATTTCCTGATCGCCGTGACGGCGGGCAGGGTGGCGGCGCGACCGGGCGACGTCATTTCCTTCGGGCTGGAGCCGCGCCATCTGCACATTTTTGGCACTGAGGGCACCTGCATCCGTCATGCGGAGGTGCGCTGACGATGCTCAATCCGCAGCGCCGTGACGTGATCGTCGGCATCGATGCCGGTACCTCCCTGATCAAGACCGTGGCGTTCACGCGGGACGGCAAGCAGTTGGCTGAGTCCTCGCTGCCGAATACCTACGTCACGCTGCCCGGCGGGCGTGTCGAGCAGGACATGGCGCGGACCTGGACAGATACGGTCGCAGCGCTGCGCGGGCTGGCGGCGCTAGTGCCCGAGCTTGCCACGCGCGTGACGGCGATTGCGGTGACGGGGCAGGGCGACGGCACTTGGCTGATCGACGATGGCGGCGGCCCGGTGGCGCCAGCGTTGTTGTGGCTGGATTCACGCTCTGCCGAGATCGTTGACGATATCAGGGCCAGCGAGCGCAACATCGCGCTCCATCGGCGCACCGGCTCGGGGTTGAATGCCTGTCAGCAGGGTCCGCAACTGGCCTGGCTGCAGACGCATGCGCCGCAAACCCTGTCGCGCGCGGCGACGGCGTTCCATTGCAAGGACTGGCTCTACTTCAACCTCACCGGCGAGCGCGCCACTGATCCGTCGGAGGCCACATTCTCCTGCGGCGAATTCCACAAGCGCCGCTTCGATGCCGAAACGGCGCGGCTGATCGGCATCTCCGATTGCATGCGGCTGTTTCCCGAGGTCGTCGACGGCGTGACGACGACCCATCCGCTCAGCGCGACCGCGGCGGAAGAAGCCGGTCTGCCCGTCGATGTGCCTGTTACGCTCGGCTATGTCGATGTGATCTGCAATGCGCTCGGCGCGGGGCTTTACGATCCGGCACCCGATGTCGGCTGCACCATCATCGGCTCGACCGGCATGCATATGCGGCTAGCGTCGAGCGCGGGCGCAGTGACGCTGAACGCGGAAGCGACCGGCTACACCATGCCGTTCCCGGTGCCGTGCCACTACGCCCAGATGCAATCCAACATGGCAGCGACGCTGAACATCGACTGGCTGCTCGATCTCGCGCGCGATCTGCTCGCGGCCGAGGGCGTGGCGCGGACGCGCGCCGACATGATCCGGCGGCTGGACGATCGGGTGCTGGAGGCGAAGCCCGGCGCGCTGCTGTTTCACCCCTTCATCTCCGATGCCGGCGAGCGCGGTCCGTTCGTCGCGCATGAGGCCTGCGCGCAGTTCCTCGGCCTGCGCTCGCGCCATGGCTATTGGGACCTGATGCGCGCGGTGATAGAAGGGCTCGCCTTTGCCGCCCGCGATTGCTACGCCGCGATGGGAAGTCTGCCGCGCGACGTGCGGATCACGGGTGGCGCGGCGAGGAGCCGCGCGCTGGGGGTGATCTTGAGCGCTGCGCTCGATTGCAACGTTCGCGTCTGTAGCCGCGGCGAAGCCGGTGCTGCGGGAGCTGCGATGATCGCAGCCGTCGCGACCGGACTCTATTCCAACATGACTGATTGTGCCGAGGATTGGGTGAGACCTTATTTGAACGAACCGCAGGCGCCTGACGCGGCATTGGCCGCGCGCTATGCAAAGATGTTCCCGGCCTATCTCGATGCCCGGCTGGCGTCACATCCGGTCTGGAAGCAGCTCGCGGCGCTGCGCGCGGGAGCTGGTCATGTCTAAATCCATTGCCGTCATTGGGGATCGATTCATGCTTCCCTCGATCTTCGTCGAGAAGATCACGGCGGCCTGCGGCAACGGCATCGATATCCGCACCCTCGAGCAGCCATGGCCCGACGAGCCGATGGAGCACGGCTATGCCGGCTCCAAGCTCGACGGCCTGAAGGAGTTCATGGGCGATCCCGACGAAGTCGTGTCCTTCATCGGCGATGCGTCGCTGTTGGTCACGCATCTGGCGCCGGTCTCGCGGGCGATGCTGGAGCGGCTGCCGAAGCTGAAGTTCATCGCGGTGTCGCGCGGCGGGCCGGTCAATATCGACATGCAGGCGGCGAGCGATCACAAGGTGCTGGTCGTCAACACGCCCGGCCGCAACGCCAGCGCCGTCGCTGAGTTCACCATTGGCGCGATCCTCGCGGAGACCCGGCTGATCCGCAGCGGGCATGAATCGCTACGCGGCGGCGAATGGCGCGGCGATCTCTATCGTGCCGATCGCACCGGGCGCGAACTCGGCGAGATGACGATCGGCATCGTCGGCTATGGCGCGATCGGCAGCCGCGTGGTGAAGCTGTTGAAAGCGTTCGGCTGCAAGATCCTTGTCGCAGACCCCTATGTGCAAATCAGCGCGCAGGACCGCAATGACGGTGTCGAGCATGTCGCGCTTGCCGACCTCCTGACGCGGGCCGATGTGGTGACGCTGCATGCGCGGGTGACGCCGGAGACTACGGGATTCATCGGCCACGACGCACTGGCCGCGATGAAGAAGGACGCATTCCTGATCAACACCGCGCGGGGCCCGCTGGTCGATTACAAGGCGCTACATGAGGCATTATCCGCAGGGCGGCTGGCCGGCGCCACGCTTGATACGTTCGCGGTCGAGCCGGTGCCGCCGGATTGGCCGTTACTGCAATTGCGCAATGTCACGTTGACGCCGCATATCGCCGGCGCCTCAGTGCGCACAGTAACCGTCGCCGCCGACCAAGCGGCCGAGGAGGTTCGCCGCTATCTCGCTGGCGAGCCGCCGCTCAATCCATGTTGACGAGGAGAGGTATGTGGAGATGACCCGTGAGGAGCGCCAGTTACGCGAAGCGATCATTGCCAAGTGCCGATGGATGAACGCCTCCGGCCTCAACCAGGGCACCTCGGGCAATATCTCGGCGCGCTACAAGGATGTCATGCTGATCACGCCATCGGCGACGCCCTATGATGCGATGAAGCCGGAGATGATCGCGGCGATGCCGCTCGAAGGCAAGCACGGCTCATGGTCGGGACCGCTCCAGCCCTCCACCGAATGGCGCTTCCATCTCGACATCATGCGCGGCCGGCCGGATGTCGGCGGCGTCGTACACACCCATTCGACCTACGCCACGGTGCTGGCGATCGCGCGCAAGCCGATCCCCGCCTGCCACTACATGATGGCGGCGTTTGGCGGCCACGACATCCGCTGCGCCGGCTATGCGCGCTACGGCACCGCCGAATTGTCGGAACTCGCGCTCGCCGCGCTCGAAGGACGCAACGGTTGCCTGCTTGCCAATCACGGCATGATCGCGGTTGGCGCCAACCTCGACAAGGCGATGTGGCTCGCAGTCGAGCTCGAGACCATCGCGCGGCAATATTATCTGTCGCTGGCGCTCGGTCAGTCGCACATTCTGAGCGAAGCCGAGATTGCCGACACCGCCAAAGGCTTCTCGACCTACGGCCTGCAGACGCCCAAAAAACCTGCCAAGGCCAAACCTGGCAAGGCAAAGAAGGCCGCCGCGCGCCTGGCGATTGAGATCAAGCGCAGCCGGACGTGATGTCAGCGACGGCGCCGGGGAGGGATCACGGGCTGGTCGATCTCGCCATCATCGGCGGGGGCATCAACGGCGCCGGGATCGCGCGTGATGCGGCAGGGCGCGGCCTGAAGGTTCTGCTGTGCGAGAAGGGCGATTTCGCCGAGGGCACCTCGTCGCGCTCCGGCAAGCTCGTCCATGGTGGCCTGCGCTATCTCGAATACTACGAGTTACGCCTGGTACGCAAGGCGCTGATCGAGCGCGAGGTGCTGCTCGCCTCGGCGCCGCATATTATCTGGCCGATGCGCTTCGTGCTCCCGCACTCGCCTGAGCAGCGGCCCGCCTGGCTGGTCCGCGCCGGGCTGTTGTTCTACGATCACCTCGGTGGCCGCAAGCAGCTGCCGGCAAGCCGCGGACTGGATTTCGCCAAGGCGCCCGAAGGCGCGCCGCTCAAGGCGGAGTTCCGGCGCGGCTTTGAATATTCCGACTGCTGGGTAGATGATGCGCGGCTGGTGGTCTTGAATCTGATCGCTGCCAGGGAGAAGGAGGCGATGATCCTGCCGCGCACGCGCGCCGTGAGTGCCAGGCGGGAGGGCGAGACCTGGCTGCTTGAGATGCTAAGCGAGGACGGACGCTCACAACGCGTGCGGGCGCGTGCACTGGTCAATGCAGCGGGGCCGTGGGTGCAGGATGTCGTCCAGGGAGTGGCAAAACTCAATTCGTCACACAATGTGCGTCTGGTGAAGGGCAGCCATATCGTGGTGCCGAAATTTTGGAGCGGGCCGCAAGCCTATCTGCTGCAAAACGAGGATGGCCGCGTCATCTTCGTCAATCCCTATGAGGATGACCTTGCGCTGATCGGCACCACGGACATTCCCTATGAGGGAAGCGCCGAGAATGTCGCGATCGACGGCGACGAGATCGCTTATCTGCTGCGCGTGCTGGCGCGCTACTTCAAGACGCCTCCAGCAGAGAGCGACATCGTCTATGCGTTTTCCGGCGTGCGGCCGCTTTACGACGACAATGCGAAAAATCCGTCGGCGGTGACTCGGGACTATGTGTTCGAGGTGCACGGCGCGCCCGAAGAGCCGCCTCTGTTGTCGATCTTCGGCGGCAAGATCACGACCTACCGTAGGCTGGCGGAGCAGGCGCTGGAGCGGCTGCAGCCGTGGTTTCCGAGTATGTCATCGGCATGGACCGCCGGCCGGCCACTGCCAGGCGGTCAGATCGGCGGTACGTTCCAGGAGTTCGTGGCGGCGATCGCGGCCGAATATCCCAATTTACCGCGCAAGTTGATCCAGCACTATGCACGCCTCTACGGTACCCGTGCGTGGGACCTCCTAGGCACCGTGCGGAGCATCCCGGAGCTCGGGCGGCACTTCGGCGGGCTGCTCTATGAACGCGAGGTCCACTATCTGCAGGAGGCAGAATGGGCGAGCAGGCCTGCAGATATCCTGGAGCGACGCACGAAGCACGCCCTGCATTTGAGCTGCGGAGAGCGGAAAGCATTCGAAGAGTTCATGCAGAATTCAGATGCCGGAACCGCCTGATGACTTCCCGAGGTTGAAGCAAATAGCCCGCCGCAACCCCGACTTCCTCATTGCAGTCGCTCTTCGCCGCGTTTCTACTTGGATTGTGGGTGGCTCGTCGGCGCTAGGAGAGCCGCCGGCTCGGCAGGAGCCTGGGCGTGTCCGTGCGATCGTCCCTCAAGGGCGCACGACGAAGATCGAGGCTGGCGCAAAGTCAGTACGGGGGGATCCATATGACCGGGCGCCGGGAGCAAGGCGTGATCCCACATATTGCGCGCACAAGTCTGCTCAGATTCTACGGCTCTGGCATGTGCAGCAGGAAAGCAACACTCCACAACACCTTGCGCGAGTGCGTGAATGTTAATTTGCACAGTCAGAACGATTCAGGCCAGCTCCCGCAACGAACCTTGTAGCTGTGGGGGACACAATGACTGTTACGCGTTGGATCGGCGCCGCCGCCCTGTTCCTGATCGCGGTGAGCTCTGAAGCTTATGCCGCGCGCCAGCACAGACCGGGAGAGCGGATTTCCTGTTCGGAAGTCCGATACTACGTTGCGAGGTATTCGGCGGCTGTGGCCGAGATGTATGCCCGCAATCAGGGAGCCACCAACAGCCAGATCGAGCGGGCTCGGCGTTGCTTGGCCTCAAACGAGACCGCCGAAACAGGTCCACAACGGTCCTACAGCGAATAAGCATGACGAACATTGAGCTGGGACGTGAAGCGACCGAGGCATATACGGTAGCGAGGTGCTGCTAAAGCCGCTCCACACAATACGGGCCTTCGAAGCGGCCGCGCCCGCCTGCCCAACTACAGCCTGAGCACGGAGTCGACGGCGAGGATCTAGCATGTGCAGGCGACGGATCCTGACCTAGGGCTTCACCGAGGTTCGGGCTACCACCGAAGCGCGGGCGTCGACAGTTGACGAAGCGCGATAGTGGCGGATTGGCTTCTGCCGTGTCATAGAGATTTGCAAATGGGGAACACCGGCTGCCGACCTACTTGACGTAGATCATTCGTTCCTTAGTGGCCCGCAGGCTGCGGATGTAATAGCCTTGTGCCTGAACGGCTGACTTGATTTCGTTGCTAACCTTGAGAACTCGTTTTCTGCTCTTTCGCCAGGTATGTGCAGAGTAAAGCGCAGGTACGGCCGAGCCTGTACTTAGAACGAGCAAGCCGCGCTTGTCATTGCGATAGACATCAAACATCGTTCGCCCCCGCCGACCATATCGAACTAAGAATGGAATATGTTTCGGTTGTCTCAATGGCCGAGCTTAGTATTTCAGTCCGCTGTGCGGGTTGTAAATCTGCAACGCCAGCGACTTTCCTTCGGTTCGTTCTGGATACGGAACGAACTGAAGGAAGCCCCGGCCGCCGTCAAATTGCTGCGTATGCAATTACTTCAGTCACGATGTGTTTCGGATGTTGTTGATTTGGGGGCGGAATCGAGCGGCAAGCGGCCGCCGCCGTCTTCACGGATTCGCCCCGTGTGGTTGCTCGTGCACGGCAACGCCGACACGTCGTCGTGGGCGGCGATGCACCTGGCCCGTAGGCGATGTAGCTACGTCTTTCGCTGACTGCCTGTTAAGGAAGAATAGTCGACTAGACCTGCTCGCGCTTCTGCTCTTCGCGTTTTGCCCAACAGCGCACCTCGCAACGGCTCGGCTGCACGTTCGCTTGAGTTCGACGCAACTTGGCGTCAGCCGATGTCGCCGTTGACCTCAAAACGGGCCCGTTTTGACCCTCACGTCTTACGAATTTTTGGGTGTCCTACTTTCTATCTTTGATAGTCGGTCGCACTAACGGGAAGCTACTCTCTTTCTTCGTCTTCTTCTTCTTCGGAGAGTGGGCATGAATCAGCATCCAAGTCGATCGAATTCCGGGGCGCGCATTGTGCGATTCAGGTCTGAACTGGTCAGGCAGGAGTCGGGACCTATGATGGTCCACCTGTTTGATTTGCCCAGATTACGACCACGAGGCTACGCCAAGTCCTCGCTAACTCATCGGGCGGTGGTGCTCGCCCTCGTCAACGGAAGGCCGCCTCAGTCGGCCCTCTCCTTTTCGGCCCTCTTTCCTTTGGTCAATCCGCGCGCATGCGGAAGGGCGTCAGGTTCGAAGCTTTGGCACAACAACCTGCGGCCATCGCTCAGGGGGCGCAAACAGAGCGGCCCCAGCGGGGATGGGGGGCCAAGGGCTGGGGCCGCCATTCCGCACCGGACGTATTCGGCGGTAAGGGTCCGGTGGATCAAACCAAGTCAGTCCGGAACCGATGGTTCCAAAGGCTGTTCCGTCATCGCGCATGAACCCTGGCACGCCGTGTGAATAGGGTATCGGGGACTTTGCAATGCCCCTCCCGGGCTGGAAGTCGCCGGCCCGCGATCAATTAAGCCGACGGAGTTATGCTTCAGGAGCCTCAACCAGTTTGGTATCCAGGACAAGCGACAAGCTCCTCCACGTTCCCAGAGACCTATGACGAGCTGCCGCGGCGCGCGCAGCGGTATCGCTACGTTCGCAGAATTCGACGAGCGTCGCCGCCCAGAAGCTGGCGGGGTAGTCAAAGGGGTGCATCGACGCCCAGCGCCGCGATCGTCCGTCGGGTTAGGGCGCCGGACAATCACCGGACGAGCGCACGACTTGCTTACTGCGGCAAATTGGGCTGCGCCCCACTGCGAGATGTGATCAATACTGCCCTGAGCCCGTACAGAACAGGCCAAGACCGGATTACGATTTCCGGTCCTCCACTTGTACTGAAATCACGACAGTCGCTCGCCCTGTCCTTGGCGGTCCACGAGCTTGCTACTAACGCGTTGAAGTACGGCGCTCTGAGCGTGACAAGCGGCCGCGTGTCGGTTGTGTGGTCATCCGAAGATCAAGCGGGTGATCAAAAGTTTGTCTTCGTCTACCAAGAATTCGGAGGCCCATCTGTGTCGGAGCCGACCGTGAAAGGCTTTGGCTCACGCCTCATTTCGAGAACACTGGAAGAGGATTTCCGAGGGGCGGTTACTGTGTCCTACGGATCGAGCGGGCTCACTTGCCGTCTCACTGCCCCCGTTGCAAATCTAAAAACTTCACCGCAATAGCAGAAGTCTTTTACCCGAGCTACGTTGACCAACGCCAAGACGAGTAGCCCGCTCGCGGGTCCACCGTCATCGAGGCGGGGTTCGAGAGTGTTCGCGAGACAATCTAGAACGTGCGGTACGGCCCCAAGCCGAAGAGCGCCTCAGTCACCGTGATGTCCGCTGTCCAACCGATTTTAGCGATCCAATCGTTGACGGATGACTGACATGGGCTGGTGGCGGTATTGCCGGCCAGATCGGTGAGCTTATCGATGGAAACGGCGGCTTCGATACGGCGCAATACGCCAATCTAACCTTCACGACGGGTGGGGATCAGCGTTCGCCTTGCGGCAGGAACGGTGATTGGCGATGCCTCGAGCGGCGCCGGCTCCCCTATGACGTCGTTCGCTCTCCTCGAAAGCGTAACGAACCTACTCCGACGTCCCGTCCACCCCCGCATTTTCGTGCATGCAAGATGGTCCAAAAGCCGAGGTAAGTGTCCAGCGGAACAGCCGATTCTTGGCCCCGCTTTCCACGTTTTCACGAGCCCGCCGATTACCCGGCCCGCTGCGCGAAGACGCGTCCGCTAGTGCGGCTTACTCGACCTTGCTGCTTATGGAAGCGTTGCAATCGACCGTAGACCGCGAGGCGAGTGCGGTCTAACCGCTGGCCGATCTCGCTTGCACTCATGCCACTGTCGAATAACGCAAGAAGTTGCGCTTCTTCCTCGGGAGACCACGAACGGATATCGACGTAGCTGGGGGGGCCGGGCGCCATCGTGATGAAGGGCCCGTGCTAATCGGCTTCATCCAAGAAGCATGATGTTACCAAGGCCACTCCGCCAATCTACCTCGACCGGCTCATACTTTGCTGCCGTGCAACAATTGGCGATACCGCCCGGGACCGAAGGGGTGATCCTCGCTAAGCAAACAATAGTACCCGTAAGTCCGCCATGGGTCACTCGCGATCTGCGCCAAGCAATGGCCAACCCGGCCATGTCCATTGCTCGCCGAAAGCGGAAGTAAATCTGGAGCGTTAGCGGTTTTGCGGCCAACTGCGGCTTGATGGTATCGCTTTGGGCGTGATTCAAGCTCTCAAATCGGCCTCGAATCACGCGCTACGAACTCAGCGATTGTGAATGGACCGCGATATTCCGCCGGAACGAAATCGCAAAGACCCGATCTGCTTCAGTCCGTATCTCTATCGTGCGCGAAATCTCGTCGAAAGGTTCTTCAACAAGATCAAGCAATGTCGGCGGGTCGCGACCCGATACCACAAATTCTCAGTCAACTATCTGGCGTTTCATCAAGCTCGCATCAATCCGCATTTGGCTGCGCGCTAAATGAGTCCGCGCTCTACCCGAGCGCGAGGGTCGGGCCGCCGAGTGGAAGGTGATCGGCCGAACCTACTGTTCGAGCTCGACGCACTGACGAAGCCTGAAGACGATATCCGGCAAAGCGTGTCGCAGGCGTGCAGCGTCTTGGGACGTGGTCGAGAACGGTGCGAACGTGACCATCGCATTCCAAGGTCGACTTCCGTAGACGGTGATCGAGACTCCGGATCTCGAAAAGCCTTCAACTTTGCGAAGCTCACCAAGAACGAGGTCGGCGATCGCCACAGCGGGCAGTCGCGCTCGTTTTCCATCGGGGCCGCCGGCGGACAAGGGTGCGACCGGTTTTGCAGGCGACGCTGCCGCGGTCACGGGCTCCTCTTCGAGCGTTGGCGGCATCTCCGGCGCCGGAGGCGCGGGGGTGGGCGGCGCGGGCGGAGCAAAAATGCCGCTGATCAGCGCCATAAGGCCCGGATCTTTCGAGTCATTGCTCATCGCTCTCTCGCAGTTGAGCGTAGCCTAGCAACATTCGGAAAGGATGCCCACCACGCCTGGGCAAGTGGTCGCGGTTCCTGTGTTAGCGATCGAACATTCGGGCGTGCAAAGTTTCGCTAAGCTCCTCCTCAGCGAGGTACCGGGCTCACGGAGGGGCGTCGAAGGTGTTGGGCGGTGATGCGCTGGCGTATGCGCAATTGTTTGTTGATTTATCCATCAGGCAAAAATTCCGCTTCCGCGATCCGCGGGCGCTACATACTCGGCGAGGAGCGATTGACGTGCGATCGCTGCGCAGCGACTGACTCTGTGACTTTCTGGCGTTTCGAGGGGAAAGCTCACCGCGCGTGGGCGATGAACAGTCGGACGGATACTTGCGTTCAGCGCTAGTTAGAACGGCGCGTTTCTGGGGGATTAACGAATGACAAATTGTGTGATCGTGCGGGCCTATGGACGGCAATTGGATCAGTTGCGCGGCGAGGCATCCCGCATTTCGCGGGCAAACAAAATCGATTGGTGGATTGAGCGCGCAGTCCAAGGCACACGATTTTGCTTTGAGGACGCTGAGGCGAAGAGGGCGTTCGTCTCAATCTGCGAAAACGTCGGTGTTTCGCATATTGATGGCGCACCGCCAGCGTGAACAGGCGGGACCGCGACTGGTTTGGTCCAGGCGTTCTCCGAACGCCTTGATGGCGGCAGCAGCCAACCGGCGCGTGAGCACCGACACTAGTCCCATGAGGTTCGGAGCGACCCAGGCTCAAGGCTGGGGAAAAGTTGAGCCCGGCCGTACGTCGGAATCGACGCAACAATAAAAGCGCGAGGAAACGGCTTGGTCTCTATCCGGCCAGTACGTCGCTCGCGCGACTGCAGCAGGCGTTTGGCCGCCGATGGCGTATCCGCGCGCGTCATCGGACGTCTTCGAAGCGAATGCGCCTTCCATGTCACGCGAATGATCAGACTGCGCGAGCCGAATCAGCATCGTGAGAAGTCGATCCTGGCTAGCGCTTCACCCGGGTTGTCGCCTTTGCCGCCGTCGTCGGACGGCTTGGGGGTGCAGTCCTTCCGCAGCTGGCAGCAGTCCTTTGAATGGCAGTCGTCGTCCTTGGCGTCTTTCCAGTCACCATTGCGCTTCGAGCCATCCCCCGTGGCGTCGCCGGGGCAGTCATCGGTCTCGGCCGATTTCGCACCTTCGGCAGCAAACCCGGTCACACCGACATCTTGCGCAGCCCCAGCTTCTCGTCTGAGGCTCGTCATTCCGACCCGAAACGGTCTGGCCGTCGCGGCAAGATGGATGATCATATCTGCTCCCTGGGTAATTTCGGGTCGGTGCGCTACGCTCACGCGCGTCATACTAAGGTGCCGGAGATTCGCATTGATTTCCTTCTCCTTCTGTGTGTCGAGATGCGCCGTGCCCTCGTCCAGAAACAGGATCTTTGGTCGGCGATAGAGCGCGCGCGCAAGCAGTACTCGCTGTTTCTGGCCACTGGATAACGAGCTTCCCATGTCGCCGATGAGGCTGTTGTAGCTCATCGGCATTGCCACGATGTCCTCGTGGATGCCGGCAATTCGCGCGCAATCGATCATGGCTTGTAGATCGAACGCTGTGTCAAAAAAGCAGATATTGTCGGCAATCGATCCCGACAGCAATTGATCCTCCTGCATCACCGCGCCGATTTGCTCGCGATAAGCGCGCGGTCCGATCTGGCCCAGCGGAAGGCCGTCGATCAGAACCTCACCGCTTGTTGGCTCGAGCAGCCCAAGCATAATCTTGACAAGAGTTGACTTGCCGCAGCCCGATGGTCCCATGATCGTCACGAATTGTCCGGGAGCAACGCACAGATTGACGTTGTTAAGAATCAGAGACTCTCCTTCTGCATACCGGAAGCACACGTTGCGCAGTTCGATCTCGCCGCGAATCTGTCGGATATATGACAGGTCTCGGTCGTGCCCGCGCTCGAGCGGGGTGAGCGCAATGTCGGCGAGACGTTCCAGGTGCAGCCCGAGAATGCGGACATCCACCAGCTTCTCGATCAGCAGCGCTGTCCGCTCAGCGAACTGCAACTTGTAGCTGACGAACGCGAATATCATGCCAACCGTGATGAGGTTGTCCAGTGCGAGGCGAGCGGCGAGGTAGATTGTGATCACGTTCTCCAAGCCGAATATCGTGTCGTTCATCGCTTTGAAGCTGATCCTCGCCCGACCTAGCCGCACGTTGGCTGTTATATACGCAGCATAGCGGTTCAGCCACTGGCTCTCCCGTTCGTTTTCTCGGTTGAGCAACTTTAGGCTTTGCACTGCTCGCACGGTTTCGATGAAAGTGGAGTTCTCATCTGCCTTGCCGTGAATGGCCGCTTCGCTCCGTTGCCGGAACATGCTGAAAAGAGCGAGCCGCAGGGTGGCATACAACGCGAACGCCAGCAGGACAACAACTCCGAGCTGGACGTTGTAGGTGAACATCAACGCCAGCATCAACACCGACATGAGACCGTCAATCAACCCCGTGATCAATCCCTCCGCGAGCACGTTGCGGATGGGCTCGATCGAGTTGAAACGAGACAGGATGTCGCCGATGTGCCGCTTTTCGAAGAATGAGAGTGGCAAGCGCACCAGATGATGAAACAGCCGCGCGCCGATCTGAAAACTCAACGTGTTCTGCAGAACAAGAATAATGAACGAGCGGGTCGCGGTCGACGCGACCCGTATCAGGAGAAGCAGAGCGAATCCGAGCCCGAGGACGACCAGGAGATCGACATCGCCTCTGGCGATGACCTCGTCAACGGTGAGCTGCATATAGAAAGGGGCGGCGAGGAGAAGAATTTCGATGACCACTGACAGAACTAATATTTGGGCGAGGGCACAAGTGTTCCCGTTCATTCCGCTCCAGAATACCGAGAACGGCAATCTCACTCTCTCGTCTGTGCGGCAGAACTCTTCAGTGGGCGAGAGCTCGAGCGCGACTCCGGTGAGATGTCTAGATGCTTCAGCGAGGGGAAACCATTTCTCGCCGGCTGCCGGATCGTGCACCACGATTCCCCTGTTCCTATATGCTTTCAGAACAACGAAATGAGCCATGTCCCAGTGCAGAATAGCCGGCAGACGCAATTGGCTGAGATGGCCGATCTCGATACGCAGTGGCCGACACGCCAGCCCGAGGCGAGCTGCTATTTCCATGAGGTCGCGGAGAGTGACCCCTTTTAGGGACACTGGATGCCGGCGCCGCAGGCTGTTCAAGTCAGTTCGATGACCATGATAGGATGCTACCATAGCAAGGCAAGCGAGCCCGCACTCCGTCGCCTCCGTCTGCCGGATGACCGGGAGGAATCTGCGGCCGCTGAAATTCAATAGTCCCTGCATGGGCTACATCCTTGGCTACATCCTTGCGCTTACCACCGGATCAAGCAGCCACCTCATCAGGGACCGCTGCTCAAGGATAACGTCGGCCCTGAGCAGCATGTCCGGCTGAAGCGGCATCTTACGGCCATAGGCGTCGATGTCGGGCCGCTCGAGAGCCGCAGTCACACGGTAAGCCGGTTCCTTGAGGGCGATCGGCCCGGTCGTTTCGTTGCCGGTCAGAATGGTGTGAGAGACGTTGGTCACGCTGCCGCGGTAGGTGCCGAATTTCTGATAAGGAAATGCTTCGTAAAGTATCCTAACCTGCTGGCCGGGGCGCACAAAACCAAACGCGCGTGTCGGAAAGAACAGCTCCGCCTGCAAGTGCGCATCAACGGGAATGATTTCGAGCTGCATATGCCGAGGATCAGCGATTTGGCCTATTGTCGCCTGCAGCGTGGATACGCGCCCACTCGTTGGCGCCTTGATAACGTAAGCCTGCCGCCCATTCACCTCGGCCAGGCGCTGTTCGATCGAGGAGAGTTCATTACGCAGTCCTCGGATCCTCTCTGCGGCGATGGTTGGGAGTTGCTCGAGTGTATGCCGAGCGTCCGTCAACTGGGTGTGTCGCGCGGTGATCTGTTGATCGAGCGACACCACACTCTGCTTTTGCTCAAGTGCGGCCTGCTCGCGGCGCTTGAGCTCAATCGTTGGCAGTGCGCCGCTCGCGGTTAGCTTAGCGCCCGTTGATACGAAGCTCTCGGAAAGTTTCAGTCGCTCGTTTTGGATGTTCCGCTGGTCCTCGAGTTGGAGAATCTCTCCTTCAATCCCCTTGATCGTCGAACCGAGGCGATCCCGTTCTGAGGCGGTTCGGCGATCTTCGGCATCGATCTGTCGCTCGACCACATTGCGTTGCTGCGTCAGCACCGCCAGTACGGTCGCATTGACGTCATCGCCATTAGCCGTGATTTGGGAAGTAACTATGGTCAGGAGCAGGTCACCCTCCGCAACCTCTTGCCCCTCCTTCACGTGTATCGCCTTGATGAAGCCCTGTTGTGATACGAAAATCTTAGCTGTGCCGGAGGTCGGCGTCAGATACCCGGAGACGGTCTCCTTGCGGGCGTATTGCGCGATGGAGAGAAAACACAAAATGAATACAACGAGCGCCGCAAGGCTCCAGCTAAGCAGTGTGCTCGACAGCGGCTGCAGCAATACGACCTCACCCCAGGTGTGGCGCTGATGCAAAAAGTCGACGGCTTCCTTGCGAAACAGAGTTGGTCGGTTCGCCATGGACGCACCTTGCTGAAGCGCTGCGCGGAGTATCTTTCCGCCAAAGCAAGACTGCGGATGGATACCGGAGAACCGCTTCCCCTGATGGAGAAGCGGTTCGCGCCGATGCATCCCGCCTTTACCCAATAAAGACTTGGGACTGCTTGGACAGCAGGCCAACCTGAACTTGGTTTCCGCTGAGCACATTGATGTCGCCAGTTCGGATCAGTGATCCGCCATCATGGCAGCCACCGCCACAACCGCCGGTGCCGGCGGCCACGAGGTCGAGCTCCTCATCAGACAGTTCGATAGGGTGAGCAAGATTGGTCATCTCTAGCATGTTGGTCTCCTTTCGGGTTAGGTGGCGGAACATTGATGTAACTGTTGCCACGTCATCACTAGGTGCAAGACGCCAATCTGGATGCACGGTCGCGCAAATTTTGTGAGCGGCAAGTGTTTCACGCTTGTCGTATCGTGATTGTTGCAAGTCGTATGCAGGGCGCTTTAAGTGGGAGTCAGTGGCGGCTTCGTCAGAGTGAGTTGGATGTTCTGGTCTGCTGGATGTTCTGCGCGGCCGAGATGCGACATTGCGCCTTCCGAAGGAAAGCGCGTCGACGTGCCATGTGGCGAGCTCGGTCCGGGAAGCGCCTTAGCTTGTTTCGATGGCTCATCGCGAAAGGTGCGCAAGTCGACGCGTGTTTTGACATGGTGTGTTGAGAAGGTGCGTTGAATGTCCTTCGGTGGCATTACGCGGGAGTCGGACCCGATGCGTGCTCTGAAGTTATAAACGCGACTAGCGACGATGTTGACGTTGCCCATTTTCGAGGTTGTCTCGAAGACTTACGTTGCTGCTCGCAGCGGCTCACCTGGCCGGGAGCACGACCCGCCATGGTCCGCCTGCACCCCTGACGACCACGTTCGCCCTTTGGTGATCGGGGAAAAAAATTTTGAAAACTTCCGGGAACGAAGTCGCTGGTTGCTGACTTGAGTTCGCCGACAGCCGATTTCGTTTTTATTTAAAAGCGGTCATTTAAATAAATTGTAAATGCGCGGCATAAAATGCCGCAGTGCCTTACGAGGGGTGACTTCGAGCATGCCCCATCAGTGCCTCGATTTAACGAAGGCAAGGTCTCGCTCCGGCGCAGCGCGCCATGACAGCTGTCTCACTGGCGAGACGGCTCTTAATTACGAAACAGCTCTGCTTGAGTGCGCCTCCGGATCGCAGTCCGCCGTCGGCAGGATCTACGCGCGCGAGAAGGAGCAGTTGCGCGCGATGGCGCACCGTATCGTGCACGACAGATCGCGTTCCGAGGACGTCATCCACGACGCATTCGCGCAGATTCTCCGATATGCGAAAAACTTCGATCCTGCACGCGGATCCGCCCGGGGCTGGATCTACGCGATCGTCCGCAACACGGCGCTCAAGATGCGCCAGAACGCCAGGCGCGAACTCGCGCTGGAGGACGAAGCATTGAATGCCATCTGTGCGCGGGAACAGACGGTTCCGAACCCTGCGTGCTGTATCCCAGACAGCATGACGTTGCGAACCATGCTCGATCAACTCGAGCCACAGCGCCGCGCGAGCCTTCTCTTGGCGATCGTCGACGGGCGCACGCACGAGGAGATTTCCGAATACCTCCAGGTTCCCGTCGGAACCGTCAAAGCGTGGATCCGGAGAGAGCTCGTGGCCATGCGCCGGCAGCTCGAATGAAGCGTGAAACTATTTTTCTCGCCGCTGCATCCATAGGTGTGCTTCGGCGACAGTAGGAGTGACGGCGTGGTGATCCGGGCAGGGCACGCGCGCGTGGCGCAGGTGCCTGTGACCGTCGCAAAGCTGAAGCGAGGAACGAAGCCATGTCTATCCTGAGCAGTGTGATGACCATTCTCGGACTGATAAAGCTCACGGGAACCGGCGTCCCAGCCGAGGAATGCACGTCAACCAAGCCGGACGACTGTGGCGACGGCAAGCAGTCAAAGTGGAATGACGATCACAGCGGTAACGACGAGTATTCGACCGGCGACGGCAAAGAAAATTACTCCAAGCTTAGCGGCATGGGCGCTTACCCGAAAGACGGCACCTACCCAGAGCACGATGGGGGCTGGAAGGATGCCAAGGACGGTGAATACCAGCCCAAGGACCATTGCGATCTCCAGCCGGCTGACGATGGCAGCAGGGGCGACACCGATCGCAGTCCTGGTGACGCGCTGGCCAAGTTCGACTTCTCCCACGGTGAGTTCGGGGGTGATTTCAGCTCGCACGGTCCAGATCATTCGGGTGACATACACGGCGCGCTCGCTTCGATGTCTTCCGACGATGCGCTCGAATACGCCATCGGTTTGATGGGCCCAATGGATCACTTCGACGTAGGGCATTTCGACACGGCGACGGATACGTCGCACGACACGGGCGCCTGACATGCCGAAGAGGCTCGTCTGGCGGTGGATGCTGCCGGGCGAGGGTGGTTTTTGAACAAGAAAGGCGGCGGTCATGCACCAGATAGAAAAGCGCGACTTGTTCGAACAAGAGCGGAAGATTTTCGAAGCCGGAGTGCAGCGTGCCGACAAGCGATCCGGCTCTTTCAGTTTCTTGACCCGGTCATTCTTTATTGCCCAGCTAGTTGCCTGCGAGGAGTTTCTTGCCGCCCCGTTCAAATCTGCGCTGGCCAGGCAAGAAGACGCGACAGCCGCTCAGGCAGGTGCGGGGCCGCAAGGAACAAACGACGAGCTGCCTGCGAGCGACCCCGCGCAACCGGGCTGGGAGGATGAGAGGCCCAAGGGGCCGGCCGCCTCGTCGGACACGCATGTGGCTCAGCTCGATCCGACCGGGCGCTTGGCGGAGCCGCATGAAGACGCGCCCAGACCGAGCACCGCTCGTGGCGAAGCAGTTGCTACTGCGAGCTCTGGGGGTGGGGGTGGCGACGATGTCGATTCTTGCAAGCACCATGGTCACATCTCAGCCGACCTTAGTTGCGTCAACTCGCTGTCAGCGGATTCCGACCTCGGAAGCATCGAATCCGTTCGGTCTAACTTGCTTAGCGACTCGTTTAGCCCGTCGATCATCAGCTCCTTTCCCCTGCTTGGAATGATCGGCGATGTGAGCAATGACGTGGTGGTAGGGATTGCGCCGGTTGCGGCGATGGTGCCGCCGGCGCTCGGGACGAGCGACACCGTCAGCACGCTATCCGATGACGAGGCCGGCGCGATCGCGCCGCTTGAGGCGGCGGTGCAGCCGACGCTATCAACTCTGGCCGACACCGTTGGCACGCTGCCCAACGATGTGGTTGGTACGATTACTTCAGTCGAGGCGGCTGTGATGCCGGCACTCGCCACGGCGACCGACACAGTCAGCACGCTACCTAAGGACGTGGTTGGCGCCATTGCGCCGGCCGAGGCGGCGGTGCCGCCGGCACCCGCGACGGCAGCCGAAACTGTCAGCGCGCTGCCGAACGACGTGGTTGGCGCAATTGCGCCGGTCAAGGCGGCTGTGATGCCGGCACTCGCCACGGCGAGCGACACCGTCAGCGCGCTGCCCAACGACGTGGCCGGCGCGATCGCGCCGCTTGAGGCGGCGGCGCAGCCGATGCTAGCGACTCTGGCTGACACTGCGGGCACGCTACCCAACGAAGTCGCCGGCGCCATTGCGCCGGTTGAGGCGGCTGTAATGCCGGCACTCGCCTCGGCGCCCCTCAGCGCACTGCCGAACGACGTAGTTGGCGCAATTGCGCCGGCCGAGGCGGCGGTGCCGCCGGCACTCGCGACGGCAGCCGAAACTGTCAGCGCGCCGCCGAACAACGTGGTTGGCGCAATTGCGCCGGTCGAGGCGGCTGTGATGCCGGCACTCGCCGCGGCGAGTGACACCGTCAGCGCGCTGCCCAACGATGTGGCCGGCGCGATCGCGCCGCTTGAGGCGGCGGCGCAGCCGACGTTATCGACTCTGGCCGACACTGCAGGCACGCTACCCAACGACGTGGTCGGCGCAATTGCGCCGGTCGCGGCGACGGTGCCGCCAGCACTCGCGACGGCGACCGACGCCGTCAGTGTGCTGCCCAACGACGTGGCCGGCGCGATCACGCCGCTCGAGGCGGCGACGCAGCCGACGCTATCGACGCTGGCCGACACTGCGGGTACGCTGCCCGACGACATGGTTGGCGCGATCGCGCCGGTCGAGGCGACGGTGCCGCCTGCGCTCGCGACGGCTATCGACACCGTGAGCACGGTGAGCAACGAGGTGGTTGGCCAGACGAGGGGTCCAGACGCTCAGTCGAGCGCGTTGTCGCAAACGGTTGCATCGGACAGCACGGGAACTCACACCTTTGATAGTTCAGCACCCCCCCTTGAGATCGCGGAGTCGGCACTGACCACGGGTAACGGTGCGCCTGGTGATGTATCCCAGCCCACCGATGTGGCTGGCAATGCTCTTGCGAGTGGCGCGCCGGTCCTTGAGACGAGCGAGCATGTGCTCACCACAACAGCTGCCGCTTCGACCGATCCGCCGAGCCAGCTGTCGCATCCGGCCAATACGGCGAGTGTGACTGGCGACGCTTTGGCGGGTGCGGCGCCGGTGGCTGACATGACCGAGCCGGTGCTCACTGCGACAGCTGCGGCTCCGACCGATCCATCGAGCGAACTGTCGGATCCGGCCGACACGGCGAGTGTGGCTGGCGAGGCTTTGGCGAGTCCCGCACCACTGGCTGCCATGATTGAGCCGGTGCTCACCACAACAGCAGCGGCTCCGACCGATGCGCCGAGCGACGTGTCGCAGCAACCGGCCGACACGGGCAGCGTGGCTGGCGATGCTTTGGCAAGTGTGGCGCCGGTCGCGGACACGAACGAGCCGGTGCTCACCACAACAGCTGACGCGCTGACCGATCCGACCAGCGACGTGTCGAAACCCGCCGATACGGGCAGTGTGGCTGGCGATGCTCTGGCGAGTACGGCGCCGGTCGCGGACACGAGCGAGCCGGTGCTCACCACAACGGCTGCCGCGCTGACAGACCCGACCAGCGACGTCTCGCATCCGGCCGATACGGGCAGTGTGGCTGGCGATGCTCTGGCGAGTGCGGCGCCGGTCGCGGACACGAGCGAGCCGGTGCTCACCACAACAGGTGTCGCGCTGACCGACCCGACGAGCGACGTCTCGCATCCGGCCGATGCGGGCAGTGTGGCTGACGATGCTTTGGCGAGTGCGGCGCCGGTCGCGGACACGAGCGAGCCGGTGCTCACCACAACGGCTGCCGCGCTGACCGACCCGACGAGCGACGTCTCGCATCCGGCCGATACGGGCAGTGTGGCTGGCGATGCTCCGGCGAGTGCGGCGCCGGTCGCGGACACGAGCGAGCCGGTGCTCACCACAACAGCTGCCGCGCTGACCGATCCGACCAGCGAGGTGTCGCAACCGGCCGACACCGCCAGCGTGGCTGGCAATGCTTTGGCGGTTGCGGCACCGGCCGCTAACACGGCCGAGCCGGTGCTCACCAGCGCCGGAGACACGCTCAGCAACCCCGCGACCGAACCGGGAGAGCCGGCCGTGCCGGACACCAGCAGCGCTCAAACTCCTGGATCGGCCGAAACGCTTCTTGCTCTCGCCACCACCGCTGACGCACCGATCGAGAGTTCGGGATCCGCCACCACTGCCCCGGAGAACGTCATGACGGACAAATCAAATGCCGCGGCGACGACCGCCGTCGCGAACGATGTGATCGCGTTGAACGATGCGCCACCGCCTCCGGCAGATTCGCTGTTCAACGGAACCCAGTATACAGATTACGGCGTCACGCTCAGCAGCGACATCGCGCCCTCCCAGACTGCCGCGTCTCAGGGGGACGCCGCATCGGCTCAAGACGTTTCAGCGCCGGTGGCTGCCGACGTCCAAAAACCCGCGCCGCCGCCTCCCGACATCTTGGATAATACTTCGATTGATCATGTCGGGACTCATGATGCCATCCTCTAGTGGGAGGCAAACATGGCAGCTGTCGAGACACTGGACTGTCCGCCGCGCACCAACTCCGGGGCTCAACTTCGGGTCGCACCCGGCGGCGAGGCCCGCGACTACGTCGGACCTGTCAACGCGCTGGCCGCCTGGCGTTCGGTCGCGCGCATCAACCTCATAGCGGTCGCAGCATTTTCGGTCGTTGTGAATCTGCTGATGCTCACGTTGCCGATCTATCTCTTTCAAATATCCGATCGCGTGCTGACGAGCCGTAGTCTCGAGACACTGCTGATGCTCTCGGCTCTCGCGCTGACGTTCATCGGTATCCTCTCCATCGTGGACATTTTACGTCGACAGGTGCTGGGGCGTCTTGCGACCAAGATGGAAGCGGTGCTTGGCGGCGCAGTGCTGGCGAGCAGCATCAATAACGCCAGGGCCGGCGAGGGAGGAACCATCCAGGCGATCCGCAGCCTTCACCAGGTGCGGGGCTTCATCTCGAGCCCTATCATGCTTCTACTGATGGACGCGCCACTCTCGCCCCTCTACTTCGCAGTCATATTCCTCGTTCATCGACATCTTGGCTGGATCGCAGTCGTATCGGGCTTGGTCCTCGCACTGATTGCGCTGATCAACCAGAAAGCGACCTCGGAGCGTCTGAGCGAGGCAGGCCTGTATGCCGCCGAGGCCGATGCGGCGGCCGAGTCGCTGGCGCGAAATTCGCAGGTGATCAATGCGATGGGAATGCTGAGCGAAAGCATTCTCCACTGGGGGCGCCGGCAGGCGCCAGCACTGACGGTGCAGAGCCAGGCCCTTGACCGGAATTTCTGGATCAGCGGTGCGTCGAAATTCGTCCGGCTCGTGGCCCAGATCACGATCCTCGGCACCGGGGCCTATCTGGCCCTCCACGCCGAGATCACGGGGGGCATGATGATCGCGGCTTCGATCATTGCCGGCCGCGCCCTGCAGCCGCTCGAGGGCTTGATTGAGGGATGGCGCAGCTGCGTTCAGGCGCGATCGGCCTATGCTCACGTCAAGCAGGCGGTTGAGTCATTCCAGCGCGAGGGGCCTAAGCTGCGCTTGCCCAGACCGCAAGGGCGCCTGAGCGTTGATCGGGTCTTGTATTTGCCGCCCGGCTCGAAGGAGCCGGTGCTCAATGGTGTGTCGCTCGACCTCGCGCCCGGAGAGTCTTTGGCCATTGTCGGACCGTCCGGATCGGGCAAGTCGACCCTCGCGCGCATTTTGGTGGGTTGTCTGGTGCCGACAGCCGGCAAGGTCAGACTGGACGGAACGGAGCTGCGCAACTGGGATCGCCGCCAGTTCGGGGAATATAGCGGTTACCTGCCCCAGGAGGTCGAGCTATTTCCCGGGACCATCAAGCAGAACATCTGCCGCATGCGCGACGACTTGCCCGACGAGCGCATCTATGAGGCGGCGATGTTGTCGGGAATTCACGACATGGTCTGCCAGTTGAAGCAAGGATACGAGACCGTGCTCGACCGCAGTGGCGGGCCGCTCTCGGGAGGACAGAAGCAGCGCATCGCGCTCGCCCGGGCTTTCTTCGGTAATCCGTCCCTTGTCGTGCTCGACGAGCCGAACTCGAATCTCGACGCGGCGGGGGAGCAGGCTCTGACCGAGACCCTGCAGCGCGCCAAAAGGCGGGGGGTCACGGCGGTGGTCGTAACCCTGCGCCCGGCGCTGCTGAACAGTGTTGACAAAGTGCTCATACTGCGGGCCGGACGCGCGGAAGCATTCGGCTCTCCGAGCGAGGTGTTGCATCGCCTGGTTCGGTCCCCCGGCAGGGCCGGCGTTGATGAGCCGGTGCAGCCGCAACGCATCGAATCCTCGGGCGGGTGACCAGCGCGGGAGGACAGCATGAGAGCGGTAAAGGACGACATCGGCGAGTGGTACCGCGGTGTTCCGCTGAGCGCCAAATGGCCCATCTTCACCGGCCTCGCCATCCTGGTTGTTTGGCTCGGCTGTTTCGGCGTTTGGGCTGCAGTCGCCCCACTCAACAGTGCGGTCGTGGCTTCAGGCACGTTCGTGGCTACCGGGCAGAACAAGTTAGTCCAGCACTTCGAGGGCGGCATCATCCGCGAGATTGCGGTCAAGGACGGAGATCTCGTCGAGGCCAACCAGGTCCTGGTTCGCATGGACGATACCCCTGCCAACGCCAAGCTGAAACGGCTGGTTTTGAAGAAGTATCGACTGCTCGCCATGAAGGCGCGTCTTGAAGCTGAACTGAGCTCTTCGGATGCAATCGAAACTCCGGCCGAATTCAGCGAGAACGCTCGTGATCCAGAAATCAAAGCGATTCTTGAGCGGCAACGTGCCGAGCTTCAGGCGCGCCGGGCTAGTCGGGTGAGCGAGGAAAGCGTACTCTTGAAGCAAATCGCCGGGCTGGAGGAAAGCATCCGCGGATATCAGGCGCAAGTTCAGTCGACCAAAGAGCGTATTGCCTTGTTCGCCGAAGAACTGAAGGACAAGAATTCGCTTCTTGGCCAGCAGCTGGTGCGCAAGTCGGATGTGCTGGCGTTGCGACGCTCAGAGGCGGGTCTCGGGGGTGAGCTCGGCGAGTATCTCGGCCGCATCGCCGATTCGAAGGAGCGGATCGCTCAGGCGAACGAAAGAATAGCCCAGCTGCACGCGACGGCGCTCCGGGACGCGACCAAGGAGCTGCGCGAAACCGAGGCGGAGCTGGACGACGTTGAGGAGCAAATACGTGCTGCGCAGGATGTGGTTGACCGGATCGATGTTCGTTCGCCAGTCCGAGGTATTGTGGTGAAGAACAACTTCCATACACCGGGCGGCGTCGTCTCTCCTGGTGCCGTGATCCTAGAGCTCCTCCCGATTGGCGACGAGCGCATCATCGAGGCGCATCTGAATCCCAAGGACATTTCGCATGTGAGCGTTGGCCAGGAGGCGCTGGTGCGGCTGTCGGCACTCAACCAGCGCATCACGCCGATGGTCGGTGCGAGCGTCATCTACGTGTCAGCGGACGCCTTGGCGGAGCAAGTGCAGGCGAAGACCGAAACCCGTACCGACGCTGACACGCGTCGCGAATTCTACGTCGTTCGGGTGCGCCTGGACCAGGATGATGTTCTCAGACGAATGCCTGAATTCATCCCGACGCCCGGGATGCCCGCGGACGTTTACATCAAGACCGGAGAGCGTACGTTTTTCGAGTACATCATGAAGCCTATCCTCGACAGCTTCTCCCGCGCGTTCCGCGAAACCTGAATGGAGCGAGCATTTTCGACGTCCATGCCGAGCACTCGCGAGTACGGTGATCTCAAGCCCTTCGGTCTAAGGTTTGTAAGTGCGCGATCATAAGATCGCCTGTCCTGCTTCCGGACAGAGAGCGCCATTTATGTCGACGAGACCCCGGGTACGCTCTCGGTCCAATTCCTGGAGCGTGTCTTCATGAAGAGCAAGACTGTCACTCGGCTTGAAATTTGGCTCTGACCCATATGTGGAACGGCCCGGGCTGCAAGATCTTTTTCTGGTTGAACAAGGGATGACGGTGCGGTCATATGTTCGGCCTGTGAACGCGGCGCCTGGCCGCTGGCCACGATGATATCCGCGGAAGCAATCGCCCAATCAATTTCTCGCGCTTGAAGCGCACTGGGTCAGGCGGTCTGATTGCTACCGGAAATGACGTCATTCGGGGGTCATCCAGATTTGCACCTTGCCTCCTCGGCAGCTTTCTTCTTCCGCCGGAGAGCTCTTGAGATTAGGATTTCAGCATTGTAGCCGGCGCCTGATAGTGCCGCCTCTGACCAGCAAGGCCCAGATCGGGCCCGCGAGGAAATCGAGAGGCTGCTCGCGCAGATCGAGACCGTGCTGAGCCCGCTCGTTCCGGGAGATGCCGCCGCCCTGAGCGAGGAATGATCGTGGCTCGTGTCGATCACAGCGTACTGAGATCGTCCGGCACCTCGCCGAACTTCCCGATCACCTTGGCGTCGCCAAAATCGCCGCTCGACGGGTCTCCGGTCCGCGAAAAAGGCGACCGCGCCGTCGCAGCCTGGCTCTTCCGGGAGAGCGCTTCGGCGCGCATGACCGCGGCGTTGGCGCTTAGGCCCTCCAAAGCTTCGCCGGACGCGACGCCGTCGTCGGCCATGACGAACGGAACGCCACGGGATAGGTGATGGCCATCGCGGTCACTCCCTGCGTTCGGATCCCGCTGCCGCGGACTCTGCCGCTCGAGTTCTTCGATGACCGTATCGCGGTCGCGGCAAACCGAAAAGGCCTCGAACTGTTATGTCGGTCATATCCTTAAATCAGTCGCTCTCGTCGGTCACACCAACCAAGGTGCTGCCCAGGTGAATATCCTTTCGAGGCCGCCGCACGCAGCTCGTGGGCCGCGGCGTCGAGAAAATCCATGGCGACCAACAACGCCTTGACCCTCCCGACGATCTCCGCCGCGGGGTTCAATGGCCTATTTGGCGGCGTGCTCGAGATCGCCCCGGCGAGTGCAGCAGGTTCGGACATAGAAACGGTCTTCTGTACGCGGTGAGCGTGGTGTGACTGGGAGCCTACCACAGATTGTCGGGCATCTTGACGTGAAATGGTCCACGGTGGCGCGGCGACCATAACAATTAAATAAGGATACAAGCCGTATTAAATCTAGCGATCTATTTTACTTGGATTATAATTGGGCAATTGTGCCGGATGAACGCACAAGATCGCAGAGAGCGACTCCAGCATTCCTGCTTCGCCCCCCGAATGCAGGAGCCGTTTCTTCGAGTGCTTGAGCGGAGGGCGTGCCCTGTACTCGCTGGACAAGACGCGAAGGCGAGATTTTTCGGAAGCCTGTGAATTTTCGAACATCACAGACGTCGCTTCAGTCAAAGGATTATTAACTTTATTATTGAATTATAATGTGATAATAAGTCTCAATTTAATGTGACATTTAATGTTTCGATTGTCGGCTCCGGCACTCTAATCTTTTGGAAAATCCTGCAGGGGACCATGTGGATCGGGAGGAGAGGACAATGACCCAACGCAACATCCGCCCTCCGAACGAACACGACATAGGCAAACTTGAAACCTTGGCCATGAAAGCCCCCAGCGCAGATATTGCTGCTCAGTTTGGTCCAAGTTCCGCAGCACCGAGGGTGGAGTTCCTAAAATTATTATTGACCGAGCCGGAAAAGTTAGAGCGCAATCATTGCGGTCGGGACCTTGGCCCATCAGGCTTTGATTGGCCGAATGATTAGAGCTTCGAAAAGAACGGAATCGGCGGATCGCCGGAGAGGCGCGTCAGGGGCACTGGTCGGCTCGAAGCAGCGCGTGCGCATCGACTTCACTGCCGCAGCAGCACTAAAAAAATGGCCTTCACTTGGAAACCAACGCGCAGCGGCATCGGTTAGTTCTTACCTTGTATTCGAGGGCACTTTGGACGCATGCATCCGAGCTTTCCTAGCGAAGCCTGCCAGCCAAGGTCATCTCTACGAGATACATACTGCTCCGCAAACGCAACTTGTTACGGCCGTGCTGTCCGCAGAACAGATAGCCGAAATCGCTCGGCTGCGAGATTTTCTTTGAGGAAAGCAAGCCCCTGCCGCTGCCGACAGGGCGTTGAAAGTGAATTGGCTAATCAAATTGTGAGCCAACTCTTCGGTGAGATTGATGGGTACGCACCATCGCCGCCGAATCATTGCCCATGGATTTGCGCTCCTCGGGCCTTGGAGGACACTATGGATGAGAAGAACCCTCATTCGAAACAAGTTACCAGACTAGGCTTGATCAGCTTCGGCCGTTCGAAAACAGATTGCACCATTCGCAGCATATCTGCGTTCGGTGCAGCCCTCGATCTTGCTGCAGATGAAAAAATTCCCGACGAATTTGCTCTGACTGTTATTCCCGACGGTGACCGCCGCCGCTGCGCGGTTGTCTGGCGTAAAGAGAAAAGAGTTGCTGTCGCGTTCTATTAATTAATGCGTCAGGGTCGCGGGCTGGAATGGCGGTCAAGGGCAACATGGATATCGAGCTCGCCGTGGATGCCATGGAGCTCGCCGAGCATCTTGACCACGCTGACGCAATATCGAGTGAATACTGGGACATAGCGGCCTTCGTGAAGACTGATTGTCGATGAAATTTGTGGCGATTGTCTGAAGTTAGACCATCCCGCCCCTATCGACGGCGCAGCGCCTTGTCGAAAGGAACCGGCCCGGCTGTCCATCTGAGGTCCCGATATTCTGCGCGGCCTCCAAATTTCACATCGCGTCCACCAACGTCCGAGAGGAACCAACTGGTGTCTTCCTCCCTTTTGCGGGAAGTGACCCGCCTGACGATCGCGGCTGTGAAACTCGAAGGTAGGAGCGTCGCCGAAACGGCAGTTCGGTACTGCATGTCGGAATCAAACGTGAAGATCACCATCCATCGCGGATTGAAGGCGCTGGCGGCGCTCATCGGCAGAGAGACGCGCACATGAGGACGGAAGATCTGATGACGCTCTCGCACGCAATGCCCTACCAGTCGACCGGACGATGATTGGGCGCGGGTTCACTGCTGCCTTGCTCATCGGCGGAGCTTTCGCCGTCTGCATTGCGCTCGCTTTGCTCGGGATGCGCCCCGACCTCGCGACGTTGGCTGCCGTGGGTTTCGTAGCCGCCAAGCTGGTGTTCGCTGCCGCCGTCTTTGTGGTCGCGGCATTCTATCTGATGCGGGTCGCCCGGCCCGGAGGCGAGGCAAGGATATGCTTCCTGGCGATCAGCGACTGTCCGATGGCCCCGGCGGAAGTGGGCGCGCGGTTTTGTCTGCCACTTTTCAGCGCGCGAGTGATTTGATTCAAGCCGCAGAAGCTGACGCAATATTTTCTGTCGCTCAACAATGACCGCGGCTTGATGGATCCCGGGCTCGCGACTTCGTCGCGCCCCGGCATGACGACCGTAACTCCCGTCCTGCGACCGTTCAGTTGGCGGCGCGGCGCAGGAAGGCCGGGATATCGAGAATAGCTTCATCGGGCGTATTGGGCGCAGCTGTGCGGCCGTAAGGATCGAGCAGCCGGTCGGCGGCGTGGCGCGCATATTCCGGAGCCGCCCTTGCCGGTTGCCCTACGGGCTGTCGCGCTTCGGAGCGGAGCGGCGGGCTTTCCGCTTGCGGAAGGGGTGCACTGCGCTCGATGCGGCGGCCGTCGTTGCGCAGCCTGCCCGCGAGCTGGGCGATGGCGGTTTCCACCGGTTGCGCCCGAGACTCCGGGTCGAGATTATCGATTCCGGTCGCCACCACTGAGACGCGGACGATACCGTCGAGGCTATCGTCAAACGACGCGCCGACGATGATGTTGGCGTCCGGGTCGGCCTCGTCGCGAATGCGGGTCGCAGCTTCGTCGACTTCGTACAGCATGAGATCTTTGCCGCCGGTGATGGAGATGATGAGGCCGCTGGCGCGCTTGATCGAGGGATTCTCGATCAATGGATTGGAAATCGCGGCCACAGCAGCGGCAAGCACGCGCTTCTCGCCGGAGGCCTCGCCCCGTCCCATCATGGCCTTGCCCTTCTCCTTCATGACGGAGAGGACGTCGGCAAAATCGAGATTGATTAGGCCTTCCTTGACGATGAGGTCGCTGATGCAGGCCACGCCGGAATAAAGCACCTGGTCGGCAAGGGCAAAGGCATCGGCGAACGTGGTCTTCTCGCTGGCCACCCGGAACAGGTTCTGGTTCGGGATGATCAGCAGGGTGTCGACCGTCTTCAGCAACTCCTCGATGCCGGCTTCGGCAAAGCGCATGCGGCGCTTTCCCTCGAAGTAGAATGGCTTGGTGACCACGCCGATCGTGAGAATGCCGAGCTCGCGCGCGATCCTGGCGACGATGGGGGCAGCGCCGGTGCCGGTGCCGCCACCCATGCCAGCCGTCACGAACACCATGTGTGCGCCAGTCAATTGATCCCGGATCGTATCGATCGCCTCTTCGGCTGCGGCGCGTCCTAATTCCGGCTGCGAGCCGGCGCCGAGGCCTGCGGTCACCTTTGTGCCGAGCTGGATGAGGTGCCTCGCCTTCGACATGGCCAGCGCCTGCGCGTCGGTATTGGCGACCACGAACTCGACCCCTTGCAGCCCGGCCGTGATCATGTTGTTGACCGCATTGCCGCCGGCGCCGCCGACACCAAACACGACGATGCGGGCCTTCATTTCGTGGATATCGGTGGTGCCAGTCATTATTCCCTCGTGATTGCTCCGGCAAGCCGGGGATGGAGATGAGGATCGAGTGCTACCTGCGACTCGGGCGGTCTGCTTCCACGATCGCAGCGGCCAGATGTCCCAATCGACGACGCGCGGCTTGTCCCGCGATCGCGCCGCCGGCGTGGCGACCGTTCCGCAGAACCGCCACTTCGTTTTCCAGTATTGCCGCCCACGCATTGGCGGCCGTCGTCTCGGCGGCCGCTTGCGTCAACTCGACGGCGAGGCGATCGGCGCGCTCGCGCTCGAACACTGCTCTGTAGGCAGTTGCGACGGCCTCGAGCCGCGCGACCTCCGCCTTGAATGCCTCGATCTTGACTGCTTCGATCTGTGCCAGGGAGGCATCGATCGGGGCCCGGCGGGCGCGTCGTGGGCGGGGTGTGTACCGGAGCTCGGAGACATCAACGCTCACCAGGGCCTTGCCGTCCTCCGACTGCGAGCGCGGCAACCGGCGGCGTCTCGCAAGCGAACGCGCGGCCTCTCGGGAGATACTGAGTTGGGCGCCCAGATCGGCATACGTCAACAACTCAACGCACATCGGCGCTTCTCCTGGAGCGAACCGGGAAGGCATTTCGAGCTAATGATGGCTGGACGATTACCGCAGGCTAGGCCGCGTTGGTTAATGGACGGTTAACGTTACGAGTGCCGTCACCGCGCCCGACTCCGGCAGCCGCAGCGACGTCCTGTCCGTCTTGCGCTGGCAGCGATAGAGCTTCAGGACGGAGATGTTTTCGGAGCTCTCATTGCCGGTGCCGTCACAGCAGATGACGAGGTATTTGGGCTCGGGTTTCGGTGCGTGCTCCACGGGATGCGCCTCCGGGTGATGCTACCGCAGCGATTATAGCGGAAATGGATGGCGGCGAGGAGACAAAGGCGGCGTCGCCGGCATGGTGCCCCGTGTATCATCTGTTGACATTAACCACTTGTTAACCATGCCGGCGGCTAATGTGGACGAGTGGGGGATCACCATGTCGGCCCATGTGACGCGACCGAAGTTGATGCCTGTTTCGGCCGATCCAGCCTTTCGGTCGCTCAACCGGCTGGCGGTTCGCGCCAAGGCCGTCCTACAGACCAAAACGGCTGTCCTACGGAGCAAAGCCATGTTCGGAAAGGACGATTTACTGGACAATCTCAGCCGCGATCTTGATCGCGCGCGCGGAAGACGCGATGCACTCGCATCCGAAGCCACGACCCTGACGGCCCAGATCGCCGAAATTGAAGCCCGCCTTTCGGAGGAGAAGTCCAGGCGGGAGCGTGATCGCGTTTTGGGCGAAATCGAAGCGATAAAATCCCGAATCAGGCAAGCCGCCGGCGCGTTTGCACCCGTCGTCGATGGTCTCTCCAAGGCGATCGAGTCGGCTGCAGCAGTTGTGCCCGAGGCTCGCGAGCTTAATAGTTTCCTCGTGTCGGTGGCGACCGAAATCGACAGTGTGCTCGATCCCCTGCTGCGCGAACTGGATCAGCGCGCGGATGCGGTGCGAGTCGGCCACGTAGCACTGGACCTCCCGAGTTCGTCCAATGAAGCTCCCATCGAGCTGCCGAAAGACGGCAACGAACGCCTGCTTCGCTTTCCAGCATGGCTGTCTCGCGACAAGGAGACGGACAAGGAAACAGCGGAGAGTCCGCGCAGCACGGCAGCGTGAACCTGGCGGGTGGCGTCCTTGCGGCGCATCCTTCGAGACGCCCCGCCCCAAAACTCACCGCTGCGCGACCGCGTCGCATCGTGCGAGGCGCGCTTGACGTCTGCTATGCCCTTAGTAGCGGCGCAAAACGCCATATGGCCGGAGGTCCGAGTCGGGCCAAGAAACGGAAGGGGAAATTTGTTCTTCGGCGATCTGACCGCGATATCCAACGTCAAAGCCCCGGCGTGATCCGGGGCGTTTGCTTTAGTATGGGGCGCAAGTCCGCTTGGGGTCGCTTCAATAATTCGCTCCATCATACGAAGGAATCAAGCTGTCCATTCGACGAGCACTGTTACCGAGAAGGGAAGCTAGGTTCTCGTGACCAAGGAACCCACGCCCAAGCAATGGAGCCAGCTTCTATCCGCACGGTCGAAGAGCCGACGCAGGCCGCCAACGGGACACCATACGGCGAAGACAAGCAAGCGCGTCGTAAGGAGGTCGGGAGGCAATCTCGACTTTTGAAGCAGCGCAATGCGGTGGCCACGGCGTAAGGCATTGAGGGATATGGTTTTATTTGGTCGTCGTGCTCGGCGCGGAAAGCCGCAGAGCCTCTGCCAGATACAAACCAAAGAAATAGAGCGCTCTTACCTTCCTTTGCGCTCCATACTGAAAGCTCCATACTCAAACATGCAACTCAACCAGCGCTTCCAATGTCACCATTTACTACGCAGCTCGAAGCGAATGTCATAACGATGCAACTTCGCATAGACCGTACTCTTGGCAAGACCGAGAGCGGCCGCGGTGGCCGTCACGTTGCCGTTGCACGAGCGGAGCGTGCGCGCGATCAGGTCACGTTCGGACGCTTCGGCGAGAGACAGGCCCGGATTGTGCTCGCTTGTTCGTTCCGTTCCCCGGATGGCATCGGGAAGGTCCGAAGGTTCGATCAGCTCGCCGTTGCTGGTCAGCATGAGGCTCTCGACCAGATTGCGCAGCTCGCGGACATTGCCGGGCCAATCATGGCGCTGAAGCTGCGCAAGCGCCTCCGGCGCAAACCGGCGATCGGAAAGACCGTAGCGCGCCGCTGCCTGGGCGACGAAGTGATCGACCAGCAGCGGAATGTCCTCGCAGCGCTCGCGCAGCGGCGGTATGCCGACGGGGACGACAGCCAGCCGGTAGAATAGGTCCTTGCGGAAACGCTGGGCGTCCACCTCCGCCTGCAGGTCGCGATTGGTCGCGGCGACGAGGCGGAAGTCCACCTTGCGCACTGCGGTCTCGCCGATCCTGCTGATCTCGCCGTTCTCGAGCGCCCGCAGCAACATGGGCTGGAGGTCGAGCGGCAATTCGCCGATCTCGTCAAGGAACAGGGTGCCCCGCGCCGCGGCTTCGATCTTCCCCGCCACGCCGCCGCGCCGGGCGCCGGTGAATGCGCCGTCGACATAGCCGAAAAGCTCGCTGGCAAGCAGTTCGCGCGAGGCGCAGCCGCAATTGACGGCAATGAACGGGCCGTTCCGGCGCGGCGACACGGCATGGAGTCCGTGCGCGAACACCTCCTTGCCGACGCCGGTCTCGCCAAGCAGCAGGACCGGAGCAGCTGATATGCCGACGCGACGGCACGTCTCGACCACGTTGTGCATCTTCGGGCTGCTGTAGACGGTATTGGCAAAGGCCTGGGACTCGCCTCGCGCAGCTGACAACAGTTTGCCCGAAGGGGCCGGCTTCGGCGCCACCATCACGGTGCCGAGGTGTTCACCCCCTTGCACCACCGGCTTCAGCCATTCCTCCTTGATCCATGCCGGACGGGAGGCGCCAAAGAGCTGATCGTCGCGGCTGCCGAGATGGGGAAAGCCGGACTGACATCCCGGCGCGCCCAGGTCGCGCATGATCTGCGACATCTCTCCACTGGCCTTGAATGGACGTCCGGCGCTGTCGAACAGCACGGCATGATGCCGATCCGAAGGCGGCAGCATCCAGAAGCATTGGTCGAGCAGCCGGTAGCGGGCGTCCAGCTCCATCTGCAGCAGCTGAGCCTCGATGCGCGCGGCCGCCGAAATCGCCAATGCGAGGGCCGGCCGCCCATAAGACGAGGATAGTCCGGAGATGTCGATCACGCCGATCACAGCGCCGTCGATGGGATCGCGGATCACGCAGGCCGAGCAAGTCCAGCGGTGGATGCCGGAACAGAAATGCTCCGTGGCATGCACTTGGATGGGCTGCCCGGTTTGCAATGCAGTGCCGATCGCATTTGTCCCGCAGGTCGTCTCGCTCCAGTTGCTGCCGGGCAGCAGGTGGGTTTTTTCAACGGCATCGCGCAGCGCCAGCTTGGTGTCGCCCTCCAAGCGCAAAACAATGCCGTCGGCATCGGTCAGCACCATCACGGTGCCGGTTTCCAGCAGGTAGTCGCGCGCCAGCGCCATCGTCGAAGCACCGGCCTGAACGAGGCGGTTGCGCTTGTCGAGCAGGCGCTGCAGCCTGTCATCCCTGATCGGCATCGGAGCCTGGCCACGCCGGTAGTCGACGTCCGATTTCTGGCAGCGCTGCCACGAATCGGTAATAGCCGACCGCACGATCTGCTGACGCGTGCTGTTGCTTCCGGATAGGAAGCGTTCCCAGCTCGTCAGGACGTCGCGTTCGATAGATGGATTTGCGAAAGCATCCTCTGGCGCCTGACCCAACACGTTCCCTCCTTCGACGCGCTGAGTAGTCCGAAACGATCTGCCGGACCCCGAGCTTTTATCTCCTGATTGTGAGGCCATCCATGGAAACGCGCAATCGCGTATCCCGACCTTGGTGCCATTTGCCTCGCCTCCGACCGCACCGCAAAAAGAGTGAGATCGGAGGCGGAATGAAGGCATCGAGCCGGCAGAAGCTAGGCGACCCTGCGCTGGCTCAGGCTGTCGTAGAAGGCGGTTTCGAAACGCATATAGCCGGTGAACGAAGCGACGTCGGCAAAGGGCAGGATCTGGGTGGCCCAGTAGCCTCCGAAGCCATTCTGACGGTCGATCCAGTAGAACAGGTTCGCCAGACCAGCCCAGCCGAGCGCGCCCGCCGGGCGGCCGGTCGGCGCCTTCTCGTCATTGACCATGAAGGTGAACGCCCAGGATTTCGACAGACCCGGGAAGAACTCCGCGTCGTTCGACAGCGATTTGATGACGCCGGGCAGCGCCGTCACCTTGAGATCACCGAGCTGGTTCTTCTCGGCCATCGTAACGGTCTCCGGCTTCAGCACCCGGCCGTGCGGGCCGGCACCGTCGTTCAGCCACATGCGGATGAAGCGCATGTAGTCGCCGACCGTGCTGTAGAGGCCGTGGCCTCCCATATGGACCTCGGGATTGGCAGGCAATTCGAAGTCCATCGGGGTCAGCGAGCCGTCGGCGTTGCGCGCGTGCACGCCGGCAAGTTTGCCGCGCACCGCATCGTTGATCTCGAACGTCGTGTCGCTCATGCCGAGCGGCTTGAAGATGCGCTCGGCGAAAACTTCGCCAAGCCGCTTGCCGGTGATGCCCTCGACCACTTGCCCGGCCCAGTCGACGTTCGTGCCATACTCCCATTTCGAGCCGGGATCGAACAGCAGCGGCGTCATGAGGGCGGCCTTCGACGAAGTGATCACGCTCGGCTGTCCGTGGTCGGTCGCCAGCCGCAGATAGTTCTCGTTGAAGAAATCATAGCCGAATCCGCCAGTGTGCAGCAGCAGCATGCGCGTGGTCACCTCACCCTTCGGGGCACGAAGCCGGGGCTGGCCCTCGGCATCGAAGCCCTCGATCACCTGCAGCTTGCCGATGTCGGGGGCGTAGGTTCGTGCCGGGGCATCGAGGTCGAGCTTGCCTTCCTCGATCAGTTGCAGCGCGGCCGTGCCGGTGATTGCCTTGGTGGTCGAAAAAATGGCAAAACTGCTGTCGGCCGTCATCGGGGCCGGTTGGTCGATGCGCCGCTTGCCGGCGGCGCCCTCGTAGATGTTGCCGGTACGATCGGTCACCATCGCCACCACGCCCGGGACGCCTTGGCCCGTCGTGACCGTCTCCTTGAGAATGGCGTCAGCCGCCGACTTGAATTCCTTGGTCATGTGTTGCTCCGAATTGTTGTGATGATGCGGGTGCAGGGCCGCGCCACCAAAAATGGTTGCGCGGCCCCTTGTGTCGTTACTGCTTGGCAAAGCCGGGATAGGCCGAGGAGGCGACCTCATCGCACTTCTGGCAATAGGTTCCGACGCCGCCGATATAGGAGAGCAGACGGCGCGGCTTGCCCTCGACGTTGGAGCCCATGTACCAGGAGTTCGTCTTGGTCACGAGGGTCGTGTTCGCGACCTCATCGTGATGCGCGACCCAGGCATCCTGCGCATCCTTGCTCGGCTCGATGACGCTTAGGTGGTTCTTCTTGAGATAGGCGATGCAATCGCTGATCCACTCGACCTGCTGCTGAAGGCATGTCGTCATGTTGCAGAGCGCTGTCGACGGCGCCAGCGGCGCGCCTGTCGTGAAGAGGTTCGGGTAGCCGTGAACCTGAAGCCCCATCGTGGTCCTGATGTCGCGGCTCCACTCCTCCTTCAGCGAGCGACCGCCGCGGCCACGAATGTCGATGCGCGTCAAGGCACCGGAGCCGGCGTCAAAGCCGGTGGCCAGGATGATCACGTCCAGCTCATACGACGTTCCGTCCGCGAGCTCGATGCCTTGAGGCGTGATCCGCTTGATCGGGTTGTTCTTCACGCTGATCAGCTCGACGTTCGCCTGGTGGTAAGCCTCCAGATAGTTGCTCTCGAGCGGGACGCGATGCGTGCCGAAGCCATAGTCCGTCGGGATCAGCGTATCGCACAGCTTGGGATCTTTGAGGCGCTCGCGCATCTTCTTGCGGACGAACTCGGAGATCTCCTCGCTGACATCCTCCTCGAAGAACATCTCCACGAAGGAGGCGAGCCACAGCCGAAGCGAGCCTTCATCCCAGATCTTCTCCAGAACGGCATGACGCTGTTCCGGGCTGAGATCCTTCCACTTGCCGTTGGTGAAGTCGTATTCGAAGCCGGTGAACGAGTGGGGCAGGGTTTTGCGGAATTCGTCGAACCGCGCCTTGTAAGCCTCGACCTCCTTCGGCCCGTATTTCGGGTTCTTCATCGGGATGATGTATTGCGGCGTGCGCACGAACACCTTCATGCTGCCGACTTCGCCGGCGATGGTCTGGATCACCTGGATGCCGGTGGCGCCATTGCCGACGACACCAACGCGCTTGCCGGCGAGATCGAGCTTCTCCTTCGGATAGCGCCCGGTGTGGACCAGCGTGCCCTTGAAGGTGTCCTGTCCGGGAAACATCGACGTCAGCGGCGCCGACAGCATGCCGCAGCAGGTGATCAGGAACTGCGCGTCGATGGTGTCGCCCGCGTCGGTCGTGATGGTCCAGCGCTGGGTCGCCTCGTTGAAGACGGCGCTAGCGACCGTCGTGCTGAAGCGGATGTCCTTGCGCAGGTCGAGCTTGTCGGCGACGTAGTTGAGCCATTTTTCGATCTCAGGCTGACCGGGGAAGCGCTCGCTCCAGCTCCAGCCTTTGTAGAGCTCCTCGGAGAACAGGTACTGGTAGATATAGGCCTCGGAGTCGAACCGTGCGCCCGGATAGCGATTCCAGTACCAGGTGCCGCCTACGCCCGTGGCGGTATCGACGGCCTTGACCTTGAGGCCTTGCTCGTCGCGCAGCTTGTAGAGCTGGTAAAGGCCGGCAACCCCAGTGCCGATCACGATGGCGTCCAGGCTTTCATGTTTACGCGCGCCGTTGGTCTTGTGCTCACTCATGCATTCCCTCCCGTTGTGAAAGCTTTGTTCTGTCCTCCGCTTCGAGGCGAGGGACGCAAGGGGGAGCTACGCAGATTGCGTGCCAAAGCAGAGTTCTGGGCTTAAGCGGTTGCTGGGACTGGATTGTTGGTTGCGGGGGCATGCCGAAACTGTTCGAAATTCAAACCCGGCAAGCCTGATCGACCGAATTTCGATCGAAGTTCCTCTGCATTCCGGCGCCGAGGGCGCTAGGATATCTTGGATCCTTCAGCCGTTCGAACTCGGCGCCAGCCTACCAAGGCTGCGCCGGCACGAACGCCGGTAGCGCCGCCGTGCGGCTCGCGAATGATCTCGGGCGAACGCCTCCTAGGAAGGCCCTGTATTCGGGACCAAGAAACCCTTTGCTGCTTCAGACTCGCCCCAATGCCCAGTCCATATGGCGAGGAGACACTCGGGCGTCGATGCGTGCGCGCTCGTGCGCGAGATCACTTCGCCAATGCGGAGCAATCGATGACGGTCTAAGAATCTCTCTGTTCAAATGTCGGGCGAGCTGGCTGAAGCCATTGATATAGCTAAATTTTATTTGTTCGCAGAACATAGATTTTGGAATTTATTCCTAGCCGACCAGCTCATGAGGCACGGCAAACGCCAAAAGTTCCCAAGGATCGGCTTGGGACAAAGGGCAGGGACCCAGCTGGTCAGGAACTTTGGGCCATTTCGTTTATTTCGCTTGTTGCGTTTATTTCGAATATGGCCTATACAAAAGGCCGTACAGGGGAGAAGATACGATGACGATGCCAGCCTACGCTGAAGAGCTGGGAGGTACTCGCCTGCCTTCCGCGAGCGAGAAGGCGGCAGCCAACCAGCTTCGTCAGATACTCGCTTCGCATGCGACGGGAGATGCCAAACTGCGACTGCTCGACGATGCACAGCAGGCTGCTGAGATAACCTTGTCGCCGGCGCTATCGAGTCTTTTGATGGAATTGCTGCGGCATATCGGTCGCGGCGATGCGGTGACGCTTGTGCCTGTGCATGAGATGTTGACCACGCAGCAAGCTGCCGACATTCTGAATGTCTCGCGTCCGTTTCTGGTCTCGCTGCTCGAAAAGAACGAAATTCAGCACGTGACAGTGGGGCGTCATCGCAGGATTAGGGCAGAGGACCTATTCGCATATAAGCGCACGCGTGATGAGAAGCGGGGCAAAGCGCTTGCGAATCTCGCTGAGCAGGACGCGGAGCACCTGTAAGCTTGTTTGCAAACCGCTTCACCGCATTCGTCGATGCGTGCTCGCTTGCAAGCGCGCTCAAAAGGAACCTGCTTCTCTCATTGGCGGAGGCGGAATTTTTTCGTCTCCGCTGGTCAAGCCGCGTTCTGGATGAGACCGAAACAGCTATCGAGGAGATCCTGAACGCCAAAGGCTTTGCCGATGCCGCGGCGCGTGCAGAGCGGGCGCGCGCCAGCATGGAAGCTGCCTTTGAAGATGCCATGGTTACGGATTTTGACAACTTCTTGTCCGTTGCGGCTGGGCTCCCCGATCCTGGCGATCATCACGTTGTTGCTGCGGCGGCCAAGACGCAGGTCGCAATGATCGTAACGGAAAACGTAACCCTACGCGGTAGGCCGCAGCGCGCTGATCTTTCCAGTTAACCGTTAGAGCTCGTCGGACTCCTCGGTTTTCGGCTTCATCGTCGCAGCGAGCACTTGGCGGCGTTTTTCGATGATGCTAGGGTCCTCTTTGTGGATTGCGATCAGCTCTTTGAGGTTCTCGATCCCCTCATCGGTGAACGCCATCACCCCATCTTCACCGACGCCCACGACCCATAGCTGGCCATCCTCGGGGTCCATTTCTTCGGCGACCTCGAACAGCCATTCCTCGTCTTCTCCAAGCATCTCGGCGACATGGCCGAGGGTAAACACGTGGCTGACTTTGTTGACGGGCCCCGGAAAACCTTAAGGACTTTCCCGCGGCAGTTCTTTCCGACCTGAACATGGAGGCGAAATCGGCCGACGCTTTCATTGCGGATACTATCGCACTCGACGAAGCTCGCGCTGTTGCAGCCCATTCGGTGTATGCGCGAACGCTTCAAGAAACCGGAAATGACGCCGGCGGAGCTCTTGCTCGTGATGGAAGCTGCGGGGCTGATTGAGACGGTTGACGTGCTAAGGCCACACGTGGAATCCCTCTAGCTCAGTAACTAACCAGGCGGGCTTTCCGCAACACGATCTTGATGTAAACTCGACTTCGATATTCCATAATGAAGGATACCCGAACGATCGCGCGGCTTGGGAACGCAGACACGCTGATGCCTGCTGGCGTCGTCCGCCGGGAATATACAGGAGACCAACGCAGCAGCGCCGAAAATTGGCGGTAAACCGCAGCCGAGAATCGGTCTGCCGCTGCGCAGGACGGGCGCGGTCGTTCATCTCTGCGTGGGAGAAATTTTGAACCGATGTATTTCCATTTTCTGACCGATGCCCTTCAAGTTTTGGTAGTCGCGCGACGCCGGGCATCCTTTGACGATGTCACTGACTCCGGGAGCCTCCATCACCATCTCTGTCAGGCATATTTCGTTGACACCGGCTAGACCTTGCACACGGGCGGCGATATTCACGTCCTGTCCGAAGTAGTCGATCCGATCGTTGAGCCTTACGGCGATGGCCCTGCCTCTGTGCACGCCGATTTTGAGGCCGAGCGGCCGCGAAGCGGTTTTGTTGAATCGCGACAGCTCTTCGATCATCTCGACGGATGCAACAACGGCATCCTGTGGACGCTCGAAGCCAGCCATGACTGCATCGCCGATCGTCTTCACGATCGTGCCAGATCGATTCCTAATGATCTTATTCAAAATGTCGAAGTGCTGACGGACGAGAAAGTAGGCATTCACATCGCCGATGCTTTCGTACAGCGGAGTCGAATCCTTTAGATCAGTGAACAGATAAGTGATGTCGGAAACGGCTAGACTATCGCGCTCGTCCACCAATTGAGTCTTATAGAGTTCGGCGAAGCAGGGGGTGAGCAATAATCGCTTACCGGAAAGAAAAGGCTCATACTCGACCAGATGGGGCTGGAACTGGGAAGGATACTGGAGAAACCAGAAGCGGCCTCGATCCTTGGTGCGGTTCTCAATGTGGATGATGTGTTTGCCTGGGCTAAGATCGGCCGTCTGTCGAAACGCAAAGCGTCCGTCGCCAAGGATCATATTTCTCGGTCCAGTGGGCCGATCAGCAACTACGAACCGGCCCGATTCGAGCTGGACCAGCGTTTCTTGGCGTTCCGCCGGTTCACCGTTCGCGAAGAAAACCAAAAGAAGCTTATGGCTAAGATCGAGCACCTCGAATCGGCCGGCCGTTACGGCGAATTCAAAGTTCAACCGCTGACCCGCCTCGATATCGGCAAATCCCCGCGAGAGTGCCGCAACGAGTTGCTCGTGTGTCATTCCGTGCGGGGGCTTGAAGTCCTTGGAGAAGTTGTAACGGAGATAGTAGTCCTGGACGGACAGCATGTCCGGATGACGATATAGGATGTCGCGAACCGAACTCGAGACCGTAAAGGTGACTTGGATGTAGTCGTCAAGCGCCGCCTCATTGAGGGCGTTGCAGAATTCGCATTGGAAACGTGGATGAACCTGGTCTAGCTCACGAAAAGTGCCGGCGACCTGCGGGCAATAGGCGCAGATGAGCAGCCACTGCATCTCGAATAGGCCAACCTTAGCGGCGTGCACGAACAGCTCGATTCCTTCGGCGTCACTTAGGCCGTTGGCAGTCGCATATTGGATAGGATTGACTCGAAAGAGATCATAGTCGCCGGAGGCGCGAATAAAACCTTCGAGGTCCGAAAGGGTCTGCGGCGCCCAGCTCGCTATTGACCCGAGCTCTATGAGGCGCTGATTCAGGAGGCCTTCGTTGACTGGGGATGACCCTTGCATATCAGTATGATACCTCGCTCATGCCGGCAATACTGGTTGGTCGGCCATTCGACTAGCCACGCGACAATCGACGCGGTTCCTTTGTGTCCAACTGGTTTTAGTCGAACCGAGCCGGATAAGAAAAGTCAGCTCTATTGGCCTGTATCAGTCGGCAATGCGACACTTTGATCGATAGGCAGTGTCTGGTCTCGTCCATCATGTCCATGAGAGCGGTGCGTTGACTCGAGAGCGGGCCGTGCGCGCCACGTTATGAAATAAGCTCCGGATTCGTGCAGACGCCCCTCCCTCCCATTTCCGTCAACGTTGATCGCCATATGAGCTGGATACTTCGGAGGATCATGCGTCAATGGTCAACCAAAGCCGTTTGAATGACGCGGATGAAAAGCGCGACGCTGTTGGTCGTTGGCTTCGTGTCTGCTGGCGTTTGGTAGCAGGGCGCCGCCAAAGGTCAGACCTTAGTCGCTCCGCCGCTTCCGCTCGCTCCGCCGTCGAGCGAACGGGAGCCGGCACTCCGGCCACCCCTAAGAATGCCTGGCCGACAACGGCGGCGGCCAAAGTATCGTCGCCACCGGCGCCGGCCAAGAATCCAAGGCCTTCGGCGAAGACCAATGGCGGGCCGTCATCGCGGACCGACGCTCTCCGGCCGGCAGCGTCGGACAAGGTTTTGTCTACACCATTGATCGGCGCGCCTGCGTCGGTCCTCAGCCCAGCCGGGGACTACGATGGCTTTAGCGTCGGCACGGTTGACGATAGTAAAACGTCAGGTTACGCGGCGCGAACCATGAAGCCCGCGCAGCAAGACCTTCCTAGCCCAATTCGGGGGCAGACAACATCGCGGCACAGCACCTGGTTGAGCAAGTAGATGAGGTATTGCAGCGCAAGCTTACGATCTGCCGCGGCTGCAGGTAGGTGGTCGGCAATGACGGCAGGCGCTGTTGACCAATGCAAGCGCTTGTTGATTCTCGCATGGACCTATTGTCGGATGAAAACTATGGCATGTGGAGGTCGCGGAGCAACGTAAAAGCGTGCCTCACAGGCGAGGCATTCCAAGTGCTCCGCAATGTCAACCCGCAATCCAGATAACATCTTTTTTGACCCGCAATCCGGGCATTCTCTCTGGTTCAATGCGTCAAGAGCATCTGCGACAGTCATTTCGAGCTCGTGAAACTGGCTGCATCAGACACCGAAAGAGCGACTGATGTGTTTCGCCATCACGATAGCAACGTCCGTATAGCGGCCGTTCGACCAGAACTGATCGCAAACCAGCAAAAAGAACAGCGCACTAAGCGAAATCAGAATTCCCTTGCACATAGCGGACTTGTCCCTTGATGAGACTGCCAACCGAGAACTGAGAGAGACGATATGCTTCTGAAGTCGCAGTTGCGACGATCTGCAATGATTCAGGCTGGCAAGAAGCCGTTACTAATCCGTTAACTGACGGATCCGAAAATCTCTGCGGAAGGTCGGCCTCTGGTCCGAAGCTGCTGATCTCGGAGAGGTCCGCTATTCGGGCTATCGTCTCGAACCCTCGCGTGCTCTCCCCTGGAGTCAACAACTATTCATTCGTGAGTCGGCTGACCGTGAACTCTGAGCTGAGAGCAAAGTGTGAATGTCTCAGGCGACTTGGTCAAACTCAGTCCTGGGTGCTCAAGGTGTAACAGTCACGCTCTTGAAGACGGTGCCGCCATTGTTGGACCGGCCGCTGAAGCGGACGGTCTGCGGGCCTCGCGAGGTGGCACTGAATTTCCAGATGGCGGAGCGCGTATCGGCCTCCGTTACAGTGCCAAGTGTGAGGCTGGCCGCATTTGAAAAATCCATCGCCACGCCATCCTCGCGGGTGGTCGAGACCCCGAGCAGGCTTAGACCGCTAGACCCCGCCGCCGCTGACACCTGAACCCCATATGCCTCGTAACTCGGGTTGAAAATGGTTGTCTTGATTGTGAAGGTCGAGCCGATCGCGGGAGACGTTGTGCTCGGCGTAGCCGTCATCGAAATCGCAGGCGTTGGATCGCCGCGAATGATTTTAGCTGCGATTGCCACCGGCAAGCCAAATGAGGGAGCTCTCCAGTTGATTGCTTTGAGCCGGAGAACGCCAGGAGGCGGATTGTCGATGATGAGATATTCGACGTTGTCGATATTAGACTGCGAGGCCCAGCCACCACATTGTCCAACTGCGTCCGGCGTGCAACTGGCGCCGGGATCGGCCCACAGGTCAACATCGTATGTCACCGCCTGTGATGCCCCTGCGCTCGCTTCGGGCTCGTCCCAAGTAAGCACAGCGACGACCCGCTTGGTACCCCGAGGCACGTCGATGTCGAAGAAGCCCCAAGACTTGTCGGTGATTGTCATCCACGCCCAATGGCCGCTCCAGCCGTTGGGGTCGAGGCGCGCCCAATGCGATTGATAATCGGAGACGCGTCCGAGCCCAAAATCATTGCGTCCGCCACCGGTGTTGTTCGCCGGACTGACCTCGTCCGAATGCAGCGTAGCGGAAGCCATGAGATGGGCACGCAGCAAGTGCGGTCGATCTCTGAAATCAGGATAGTGCTCCAGCAACGTCGTCGCGATGCCACTGACATGTGGCGTTGCCATGCTGCATCCGCTCTTATCCACATAACCATCCGTCGTTCCCGCCTGCGCGGAGGTCACGACAGCACCTGTTGCAACGAGGTCTGGCTTCATCCGATTATCGCCGGTCGGGCCGCGGCTGCTGCTGCCGGACAATTCGCCAACCAAGCTCGATCCCGCGTCCTGCACGTTTCCGACCGTAAGAGCATTCTTGGCCACGCCGGGAGACCAGATCGATTGTGCGCCCGGGCCGTTATTGCCGGAGCACACGATGTAGGCCTGGCGTGTTTCCCAGACGCGGGCGTCGAGCTTGCGCGATTCGGAATCGGTTCCAGTCTGTCCCGATCCGCTCGCCCCACCGCTCAGATTGATGACAGAGGGGCGTGGCGCGTCGCAGCTGGTCGGGTCCGCCATGTAGTCGATTGCGTCCCGCAACCAAGAGTTTTGTCCAGTGTTGGTCGATTTCCAGATCTTTCCAACCCGGATGCGCTCACGCGAACCGACCGCAGTTGCGACGCCCCGGAACCGCGCTTTCGCAGCCCCAGTTCCGGAGATGGTTGCGAGGACGTGAGTGCCATGGCCATTCTGATCATTCCAAACGCCCGCAGCGTCGCTCGTGAAATTAATCCCGCAACCGTTCTTGTTGAGGTCTTGGTGCATGGTTGCCGCCGCGCTTCCCAACATGGCGCCGGTGTCGAGTAAGCCCAACACAGTTCCCGCACCCAGGAAGCCGGACGCTCGGATGTAATCGACGCCATTCGTAGCCATGCTCTGATCGTGTCCGCCGCCGCTGCGACGCTCGATTTCGATGAACAGGATGAAATCCAAACCGGAAAGAATGCGGATCTGTTCGGGTGTTGCGAGAGCCTCATAGCTCCGCAACACCGGGTCGTAGCGACCGACCTCCGCACCCGTAGCTTGGACCCGTTCGGCGAACGAAGTTTTGGGATCAGTTTCAAACAGGCTGATGACAATTGGAAATCGAACCACCTCGGCCCCGAAACGCTCGATGGCAGATCTCAGCTCCGGCGCTAATTTTTGGTCGGGCAAGGGGTAAGCCAGTGATCTAAACCCGGGCAATCTGGCAATACCCTCCAACGCCTGGGCTTGCAGGGGGACGCGGACCTTGAGTGCTGTCCCATGCAGCCCGAGCGATGCGACCCCGAACTCGCTCATCAGCGTGCGCTCCGTGGCCGCGTCCGGCAGGAAATCCATCAGCAGAAAGGCATAGGTCTCAGTCCGCTCCCCTGCGGCTAAATCCGATCGTATGCGCGGGTCGATCCCGGTGGCCGGTGTCGTCGTCCCTCCCGAGAACCCAAGCCGATAGGCCTCAAACGATCGGACATCCGACGCGCCGCGCGAAGGATAATTGGCCGGAGGCTTCGGGCGATCCTTTGGCGCAGAGAGCGGCCTGTTGGGCGCCTCCGTTTGGACTGTTGTCGCCTCAGTGCCCCGATGCGGAAGTGCATCGCGCGGCGGCTTGCGATCGACAGGGGGAACCAACCGATCCGCCACTGATTCGTCAGACTTGGTCGGCCCGAAGTCGCGGCGTTTGGTGTCATCCGCGCTCGTCGCACTAGGTAGCCCAACGCCCGCCCGGCGCAATCCGAAGTTTTTGACCCCGTCCTGGACGGCCTCGAGCGAAAGGGGGGCGCCCTCGTCGTCTCGATTGATGCGCATAGTGCTATTTTGGCCGCTCGACGCGCCTTCCGCGGGAGCAACGGTCTGCGCAGACGCAAGCGCGACAGGCGCAGCAACCAGTAAGGTCGCAACGAGTGTTCTCAACGGCACTGAACGACAGCAATAGGTTAAACGCTTGGGTAAGAAGGTTTCGTTCATTGGCTTCCTCCAAATGAACATTCTTACGCGGCGACTTTGATCCGACACCTGAATCGTCGGAATGGCACACACAAGCCGGCAGAATCAAATCTGCTTCGCGCGAACATCACGACGCGGTCGCGCTCGATCTTTTGCGTTGAGCATCCTGGCAAATCAATAAATGAATCCTAACAGCACAACGAAAGATTATGCAGTGATTTAGTTCACAAGATTGCTAATTCGATTCAAAATAGACAGGCTCGTGAAATCCAATCGGCCCGTCCTTCCATAACAACACATACGCAGGCCTGCAGGCCCAGCGCCGGCGTGGGCGTTTTGAGCCCAGGTCACCTATCTGAGCAGTGCCCGATACTGCGGCACTGCCATTGCTACGGCCTTACCAGCGCCGCCTCATCGGAAACGCGCCACGCTGCGACGCCAAAACACAGCGTAAGCATCAACGTGGTCAGCAATAGCAGGACTGAAAAAAAGTGGCTCACACGCGTCTCCGCAACAGAACGTCCCAGTACGGGCGCAGGTGGATGGTTCGAAAAATACAGCTGCGCTGACCTGGCTTCCTTTTCCACAGGTTGTAAAATGCTAGATCAACAGCTTTGAACAGCGGAGCGCATCGTCGATCGGTTCGCGCGGGGCCGGCAACTTCGCGCCGCGCTGATCGTAGCTAAGCGGCACGGCAGGAGTTATGATCTTTCCTTCTCGCTCCGGTCATTCGCTTTCAAGGAGTCTGGCAGTGATAAAAATCTTACAAGGAATGCTCCTCGCGACCTCGGTTCTCACTGCTGCTAGTGCGGCGCACGCAGCGGGTGGCTGTGGCGAGGGCTGTCACAGGACAACCGGTGGCGCATGTGTCGTTGACGGCTGGGGCACGGGAGCCAAGGTTCGGAACGAATGCCCGGCGACCTCTCGCCCCCGTCCACCCTGCGGCGGCGGGGATTTCATCTGGGACCGCACCAAACAGGCGTGCTTTCAAAATAACCGCAGCTGGTTCTGATCTTAGTGCGTTGCCCCAGCGCCGGTGCGAACGAGTTCAGACAGGAGCAGCTTGGCCGTCATTTCTGGCGGCACCCCTCCCACGTGGGTTGCCTTACTTCCAAGCGCCGACTGCAGGTACACGATGGAGTTCTGGACGAAATATGTCCCGTGATGCGCAACACCGTCGATTGTGACCGTTAGGGTGCGAACTACAGCAGGCCTTCCCCTGTGAAGCCTCGCTCACGGCAGTCCTTTAAAGCTCACGCACTAAGTGCATGATTCAGGCTGGCGTAAAAACTTAAACCAGCGTGTCACTCTCTGAGGCGTTACTCGCGGCAGGCCCGGCGCACCGTGGCAGTCCTGCGTGGACTAGAGAACGATCGAGGGGCCGCCAGTAAGGCGGCCTCTTTCGCCGGTTCACGCTGGCCGGCCTAGCACTCCCGGCGCTCAAATCCGCAATTGGATGGGCAGCCGAGAGCATTAGGGGCGGGAAAGCAAGCCGTGCCATGTTCGCTCTAATGTGACAAGGCGCCACCGGTAGTTGTCCGGAGTCCATTTTCGGAACGGGGTGTTCTACTGTCGGAACACCGGCGAGATTTGAGACCAAGTTATTTGTAGTTGCCCGGGATGGCCGCAGTGGGGCTGGAACCACGCTGCGGCCTTTCCCTTGAGTGCACCTGAGGGGCAATGTTTTCTGCGGGGGGATTTGTGAGCATCCAAAGCATCGGGGCGACTATCTCGGAGCGCGAGCTGGCAGCGCGCGGCGTGCAATCATTGCGGCATTCCGATTGCATGGAGATCGTTGAAAATCTCCTCGTTCGCTTGAAGGCCCTGGACCAGGAATTGGCCGCACGAAACAAGAGCCAAGCTAAGCTCGAACGAGAGACGATCCCGGCTTGGGGGCCTGAGGGTTGATGCGGGGGCCGCTCCGCCAGCTCGAGGAAGAGAGCTAGCGAGACAGCAAGCCGGGCAGTGATGCTAGGTTCCTACGGCTTTCAGCAGCCGCACGTAGGTACCGCTCTCGTGCAGCTCCAGCCAGCCCTTCTCGACAGCGCGCCTGATGCCGGCGCCGAACTCCGCGCCGCTTCCCTGGAGCGTGTAGAGGGAGGAGTAGTTGATCTTCTCGATATGGATTCTGCCGTCCTGTATCGCCTCGATGCCCGAAGCCAGCTGGACGAGCTGGCGGCCTGCGGCTTTTGGATCTGCAAAAGGGCGTTCGGTGACGTGCTTCATCGCTGGAATCAAAACCTCAAGCCTATGCTTGGCCTGACTTGCCCGCTGCTGTCATGCCAGTTCGGGACGATATGCACAGATCCTGCGGCGCCGCGGTCTGAGCAGACCAGGCGCAAGCCGACGCGCGACCACGGCTGATCCTGCGGGAGTGTCTCGAGCCGCACGTCCACCTTGCGATCGCAACAGCCGTTCAAGCATTCGATGTTGCAGGTCACATGGCGTCAGCCAGCCATTCCGCAGGACTGCGGGGCGGATAGTGGCCGGACCATTTCGTGTGCCGAGGAGCGCGCATGCCGCCAGCAAAGCTGGCATCTTAGGTATCTCGCAAATTATCGATTCCTGGTGGCTCGGAACGCGCGAGCGACCGCTTGTTGTAGGTGGGGAAAAGTCGCCTGAACGTCCGCCGCGTCACGCTCGCAGGCGCTCCCCTGAGCCGACAAACGAAGATGAAGCCGCCGGGCAAACAATACCTTGTCCCGGCGGCCTGATATCCGTCCAGCCCCGGGAGAGGATTAGCAAAAATCCCGGATACTGATCAGTATAGGCGCGCGGTGTGGGGGTTCAGTTCGCTTTTAGAAAATATACCCCAAAGCCCGCCGGCTCACGCCAGCATTGCCATGCTACAATCCAAGGGCAGTCGAGGGTCTTTCTGCTCGCATTGATTGAGAGCGATGCCGAGGCAGGTGCCACTATTTTCTTGTAGCGATTTGATCGACGGCAGGTAGGAGTGCGCAGAATGATTAGGCCGCTTCCATTGCTCTGGCTTTGGTCGGAGGCGCTGCACAGGCTCAGCAGGGCGCGCCTCGCAACCCTCAGAAATTGGAAAAGTGCCAGTAGCTTGCTACCGAACGTGGTTTTTCGAGTGCGGGCGAAAAAGGAGAGGGACAAGGTCGCGCAAAGCGGGAGTTCGTGATCGCCTGCATGCATGGGAAGCAAACCAGACGCTTTGTCGAGCGGCCATTTTCGGCCCGCCGGTCACGCTGGCGGCCATACGGCGAAGGCCGCAGCAGGTGGTTAAATCGCTGCGGCCCCGCGTGGTCAAATGAAGCCGGGTCAAAAGGACCAAGTGAAATATGCAGCCAGCCCCGGTGCAGAAAATTCTGCCCCAGCTTGGTCTCGTTTGCAAATACAATTCGGTGGAACCGAAATCCCTGCAGTGGGCATTTTGTTCCAAGAACGGAACGATATTGCTATTCTCCCGCGAACCGGAGCTTGGCGCGTGCGAAACCACGAACCTAAGCAGTGGGACCGAGGGCGAGGTACAGACGCTGATCAAAATGATCAAGGGAGGGTCGAGATCGCGACCGAGCTTGGGAGGTATATCGCGTCCGTCGAACGTGTGGCCGCGGGTATGGCCTTTTGCTGCGAAGCGCAAGGAGCGCTGCACAAAGACGCAGACGTATCAGCCGCTTGTAGAATCGCACTATTCTGACTCAGCCAAACCTTACGGGGAAAGCAGGGAATGGTTAGGCCCGGCGCATCATACCGGACTAGGACGCGTCGGGCCGCGACTCCGCAATCGCGCACAACTACGGAAGGCACGTGGCAATAGCGAGAACGATATCGGCGCCGAAGTCTCCGGAATAAACCGAAATCAGAAATCCCGCGGCCAGAGCAGCTACAATCACTTTGAGTGTCAGCATTTGACATCTCCACTTAAGTCGCGCGGACAAAGTCGGCTCGGTCTTTTTCCAGGGTGCTTCGCGGGTCCAGCTGACAGTTTCATTCACTGAGTTGTTATCCCGGGCGTGCCGCGGTCCAGCCTAGCGGCCCTCGAGCCAACCAGCCCCTGCCGGTGCACTCGACCGGGGCTGCGCAGGTGGATGGCGGGAGGCTCAGATGTGAGGTGTCGCCCACCGCCGACGTCCGGCCGCTGGCGAAGCGATGCATATTCCGAGGATGAGAAACATTGCGAGCACGCGCATTTTGGTTTCTTCTGACCAGGACCCTTTAGCTCTTTGCTATCTCACGTGCATTTTCTCGACGATCGAATAGAGCAGCATGAAGATCGGCAAGAAGACGAAGAACCAAACGGCCTCCGGTTCGACCCGGGAAAATTCGCGGTTGGGATCTGTTTCAGTGCCGAACGGCACAGGTGCCACGGGCGGCTTTGGACGCCTGCGTTTTACCGCTCGGCTTAGCAGCCGTCGAGTCGCTGGTTCGTCGGACGGCGGATCGCTTGCGCGTCGGCTCTGGTTCGTCACGACTTTAGACCGCGAACATCAGCGGGTATTTGCGGACCAGTTCGAGGTCAACGTAGCCGGCGGCATTGATCCACTCGTGGGGACAGTAAACGAGCGAGCCAGGGTCGAGCTCTAGGCCATCCCGTTTTATTGCCTCGCGCGTCCCCAGTCGGCCGGCCCATTGTCTCCGTCCGTTTGGATCAGGTCGCATCGTGTCGAACACGGTGTCGTTTTTCGTCATCGCAATTCCTGAGGTGTTGAAACCAATCTTTAGGAAATGACCTCCGCTTGACGCCGGTGTTCTCGCCGACAAGTGATATTCGCTTTTGCAGTTGCTCACCTCAAGCCCGCACAGGTCGTGCTGACCGTCTTCCCTGTCTCACTCTCGCCGTTGCAGGTTGCAGGAGTTTGGCGAAGGGTGGTCCAGAATTGATAGGTGCGGCCGGACCAGCCTCGGCACCCGCGGGCTGGAATGGTGGCTACCCGTCTGCTCCTCAGGGTGGGTGGGCCGCCAGCATTGGATCGCTCTCTTCGTCGAGTCAGCGCTTCTAGTGGCTTTAGGAGGAAGCCCACCATCCGTCGGGGAATGGCTCTAGCAAAGTCCGATCGACTTGGTTGTCGTTGTCAGGGGGCCTGAGAGCTCCTGCATTCCGCGCTAGTGGCGCGTGGCGACGGAGGCGGACAGACATGGCGCCCGGTTTACGAGTTCGAAGGCGGCGCGAAGGAGGATGTGTCAAGCGTAATGGGGGCACACCGCGAGCGCGGCGCTCTGCTTCTTCGACCAGGCCTCGAAGATATTCCAATTCTGAGAGCTGAGAAGTGAGTTCGCTAAGTCGTTCGGCGTAAACGATTGCGCGAGAGCCTCGCATAAATGTCCTCCCCAGCACAAAAAAGCACTATCAGGATGGCGTCAGAGCAAATAGCGCGAGTAGCAAAAGTGGAACACTACCACCGGTAAATTGCGGATTTCAATACGTCAGGCTCACTGCCTCAGGCTCACTGCCTCAGGACTGCGTCCACTCCCTTGCCAACTCGTCAACGATCTTGACCTATTTTGCCGAAAGCTTGGTTGGGCCCTGCAGTCAAAAGGGCCTGGGTGTAGAAGCCAGCGTAGAAGTTGCGCCAGCCTTTCGGCTTGCACTAAGCTCATCCGATTAGATCCGAATTGTTTTTGCGGAGTAGCGTCATGTCGAGTGCGATTGAGTTGATTGTGGACGGCTACGCGAGTCTGAAAGACCGCCAGTCGCTTGAGGAGCTGAGGATGCACCGCCGGCGCCTTGCCGGAGACCTGAAAGCCTGGGCGGGCTTTGACTGCAGGTTGTCGATTGCGCAGATCGAGCAGGACATCGAGGCAATCGAGGCCGGCTTGGAGACGTTGTCGGGGCCGGTCGGCGGTTAAGCTAAGGCGCCATCCGATGGCGGCGAGCGCGCAGGGAGGGCAAGTGCTGCGATCTTTCGTCAGGCTGCCCTCATGGTGGTTTGGTCATGTTCGTCCGCGCTCTGCCTGACGTCTGAGAAGATCATCGCTAAGCTTCGCGCCGCAGGCTACTCGCAGATCCAAGGAGGTGCCGACCGGAAAGATCAAGACCTACGTCAAGGAAAGCACCGCGCGCTCGCTAATCGTCGACAGCACCGGCCACATCGCAGAGGTGGCGAGATAGCTAGACGGGCAGACGAAGCCAAACGTCTTTACTGGACAGCGTGCCGGTTGGCGTCGCAATCTCCATATCGACGACGCGAAACGAGCCATGACTTTCGTAAACGTAGCGAAGGTGCCAGACCGGACCGAGTTCCGGCGAAAGGGCGAAGTCGTCCAACGCACGTGCGATGTTGTGAACGGCATCGCGTCGCCCGATCGGTGCGGAGAACATCGTCTCTATCAGCGCGGCCAGGCTCATGCCGCCGACCAGCATGGCTCGTGCAGCTTCGTCGCCGTGAGAAAGCCGGAGGGCGGTCAGGATCACGGCAATAGCGTCGGGGTTCTTCAGAGTCACAGCAGGTTCGCCTCGCCAGCAAAAACATAATGCCGGATGCCGCCCTTTTCATGCAAGCGACAACGAGCCGACGCCAACATATCTCAAGCGACAAACATGCCCACCGCGAGCCGCGCTTGCGGAATGCGGGCGCCGCCTTCAGGGTCTAGTCGTGTGGGTCATTTCCCTTCGGCTCCTGCAAGAATTTTGGCATGTGTCCACGCGCTTCACGATCACGCGGGGCCGGGCGTTCGGACGGGTCGCGGCCGAGTTTGGACTGCAGCTCGACGAGGTCGGTGAAGACGTCGGCCTGGCGGCGCAGCTCGTCGGCGATCATCGGCGGCTGGCTCGCGATCGTGGAAATCACGGTGACCCGCACGCCGCGGCGCTGAACGGCCTCGACCAGAGAGCGGAAGTCGCCGTCGCCCGAGAACAGCACCATCTGGTCGATGTGCTCGGCGAGCTCCATGGCGTTCACGGCGAGCTCGATGTCCATGTTGCCCTTGACCTTGCGGCGGCCGGAGGCGTCGATGAACTCCTTGGTCGCCTTGGTGACCACGGTGTAGCCGTTGTAGTCGAGCCAGTCGATCAGCGGCCGGATCGAGGAGTATTCCTGATCCTCGATGATCGCGGTGTAGTAGAACGCTCTAAGTAGCGTCCCGCGGCTCTGAAACTCCTTCAGCAGACGCTTGTAATCGATGTCGAAGCCCAGAGTTTTCGCCGTCGCGTAGAGATTGGCTCCATCGATGAAGAGCGCGATCTTGTCAGTCGGGATTGGTGACATTCAGTTCACGCTTTCCGTGAAACAGCAGAGATCGGTAGCGAAGATCTTAGAGTACAGACTATGTTTTAAGCTTCAACTATTTTCGACCCGGGCTCGAACTCTGACAATAGCCGAAAGTTGGTGTGTCGGATTTGTAATGTATGCTGTCTAATTCCAGGTGCTTATCTCCATGGTGCTCACGCCATGCCTGCCGGCGATTTTGCCCTGTTTGATCTTTGGATCCACCGGCGCGGCCGCGGCGGGCGGTGGTCTGTTTCAGGTCCATGCGGAAACGTTCTGTTAGTCGGGAGCGAGAGAAGCCGGCCCCGCAGCGCAATACATGGCTGCTCGGGCCATCTTCCAGTTGCTGCTGACCGCTCCTTATCTCGATCCGAAGGAGATCAAAGTTGCGTCGGCGCCTTACATGACTTTCGGACTCGTTTACACTGGGATGCGGTAAGGGTTCTTCGGTCGCCGTAGCAACGGAGCTCAGCGGGGGCGCTGCCCGATGGGTTCCCCCGTTTGGCGTCGACCAGCTGCAATGCGACATGCCGGCGTGTTGGCACGGTGCCGGTAGGGTGCAGCCGCGCCGGCGCCGGAGGCGCTCCCGCTCCTGTTGCGCGCAAGGTTCGACGCCAGGAGGAGCGCCGTCCTGAACGCTATGGATCGGCTACCGAGCTGGCTTCCAGCCGAGAGCTTCGCGACCCCAAAATCGCGTAGTTATCTGAGCCGCTAACGGCCAGGCCGAGTGACTACTGCCATTTTGCGATCGGCCCAGCTCTTAATATCGCCGACGGTCATCGCCTTGAGGAACGCGTTCGCGTTGACCAGCTTTTCGCGTGTGGTTCGACCCGTCATGTCAGCGGCGGCCATAACTGAAGCAGCATCTGCAGTTTCTGCGCCGGAAAATAGCGCCACGGCTCCCGCCGGTCCCGCGAAATGGGCGAGGTAGAGAGAACCGGGCGTGGCCGGCAGACCGCGCTTGGTCAGCATCGCGGCATGTTGCTCGACCAGCCGTGCGGCAACCTCGCGCGTAAGCTCAGCATCTCCGCGCAAGTCCAAGACTTCCTTGTCGCTGCGGCCCTTGATCAGATCGCGTCGGTGCCTTCGAACGGCTTCGAGCCACGTATCATCGAGAAACTGGGCGGCGCCAGTGGCGCTCGACCGCTTGTTCCTTGCATTCGGGTCACCGTTGGACTCGGCTATGATAATTCGCTCGACCAGCGCCTTGGCAGCCGCCCTGTCGATCGAGCTCCCCTTCAACTGAGCATCGCGAACCAGGACGAAACTCGCGACGAAAGCCAGGCCGATTGCCACTCCAAAAACGAGCGTGATGGATTCCGCGGACAACCACTTCCGCGCGGCGACAACGGATCCACGCTCGTCGGGGCGAGGCGGTCGGATTTCCTCGGCACGGCGTATTTGCCCTGACACATGCGGCGGGAGCCGCGGGTCGGCTGTCGTTCCAACGCAGAGGTATCCGTGCGCTAGGTCTGGCATCGCGTCTGCAGGTTCAATGCTTTCAAAACGCCATCGAAGGCACCTGACAGGCATGGCTTCGCCTCCGCGACCGGTTTGGCGCGACTGGCGCCTGCGCTTGCCTTGAAAATTCCGTGCCGGGGCCGAGGTCTGGGCAGCATGATCGCGGATTTTCCGCTTGCGTTACCCTCCTGCTCGATGATCTTCGAATGTGCTCGTGCAACGATCGGAATGTGGTCCGACGGATTCTTTGGTTCGCTCGAGGAAAGTGGCTGCGGTGGCGCTTCGAATCGCGGAATTTCGAGCCGGTCTGCCTTGGTCAGTGTATCGTGTGAGGGACGTAATCCGACGGTTGCCAGAGCCGGCGGCTCGTTCGCAGGCTCTGTGATGCGCGGCGGCGCCTCGAGCTCCATCACGGCGAGTGTACCGAGGCCAACTAGGAAGAGAGCCACCCTCATCTGATTTCACGCCCTCCGAACGAGAAACCTCACTCAAATCCTCTTAGAAATGAGCTCCAGAAATCAAGGACG
>NZ_JBVVPQ010000040.1:0-64586 GCF_055811695.1 Bradyrhizobium sp. MI1.3
GAGCACGGCATAAGCCGTCCAACCATCGCGCAGGGAAGGCCGAGTGATTGGCTACACCTGTATGCTGCTGTGCGGTTCTTTTGCGCACCATCTTCGCGCAGCGGACCGCGGGTGCCAGCCGGCACCCGGCCTTCCCTGCACCCTCTTGGACAAGAGGGTGGAATGACGAAGCAAAGCTCGGGCGAAATGCGCCGCGAGGATGCGAAGCTGTGCCTGTTAGGTCGTAGGATGGGTAGAGCACTTGCGAAACCCATCATGCTTCCGCGCGGATGAAACAGGATGGGTTTCGCTTCGCTCTACCCATCCTACCAGCGCTGCTAAAAGTGCGCGACTGGCTAGCTGCAGCTCAGCGGCACCGGCTGGCCGGGATGCAGCTCGTACCAATCATAGCAATCCGGACCGGCGCCGTAGAATCCATATCCGGCGCGGAAGCGGCCGTCGCGGTGAAACGCGTGCTGGCCGAAGCCGCGGGTTGCGGCATGATCGCCGAAGCCTAGGTGCTCGCCGCCGAACCGGGCGCCGCCGCCGAAGCCGCCCTCGTGCCCCATGCCGCCGAAATGCGCGCCGCCGCCAAAGCCCGCATGTCCGCCGCCGAATCCGCCACCGCCAAATCCGCCGTGGCCGCCGCCACCACCACCGCCGCCGTGCGCGTCGGCCGTGCCGATGGCGAGCGTCGAGGCGAGCGCCGCTGTTGCCAGAATCATGATCACTCGTTTCATGGAAAACTCCTCTCGTGTTGAGCCCGGCCATCCCTGAAGCCCGCTTCCGCGCCGCGCGGTACGCGCGAGGCTGCTTGATGGCCGGGTGTGTGACGCTGGAGAGGTAGGAGCGCTGCGCGGCAATCCAACTGAATTCGACGTCAGACATTGGGGTCAGACATCGGGCTCGCCGCGCACGAAGGTGATCGCGCCGCGCCTGGTCGCGACGCAACGCAAGGGAGCGGGCTGACGAGATCAGTCCGCTCCCTGTCATTCGATATGCGTCCGGGCGGCGAAGTCACTCGGCCGGATGCGTTGGCGCGATCAGAAGAAGCTGCCGGTGCCGGGCTCGCAAGGCACGTTGTTGCCGGTCCACGGCGCAGTGGCGAAGGCGCCGACGCGCGGCGCCGGCACGCAGCCACGTTCGCCCTGATAGACCGGCGCGCTCGTCGCGATCGTGTCGGCCGCCGTCGCGGGTTGCCGCACGAGGCGGTGATGCTCGCGCGCCATGGCGGGGCCGCCGAGCATGGCGGCCGCAATCAGTCCCATCGACAACAGTCTGGACGTGGTCATTCGCTCTCTCCTTTGATGACATCAGGCCGACCAAGCCGGCTGGTCGTCGAGGTGTGCGCGACCGGGCACGATTCAAATGCACGAATTGCTCACCGCAATTCAACGGCCCGTGAGCCGATGTGACGTCGCACCACGATCGTGCGAATCCATAACATCCGTTGTCCCCCGGACGACTGCGAGCGCGTCGAGCTCATATGTTCGGTGCAGCGCAGTTCGGAGCGGAGCCCACAAGATGATCACGACATTGGCAACACGCGTCGCTCTTGCACTGGTGCTGCTCCTCAGGCGCGCAGCCGACATCATGAACTGCAATTCAATGGCGCCCCATGCGCCGCAAGCCTATCTCCTACCTCAGCGAGTGGCCGGCAACAGGCGACATCAGGGCCGCGCGTTCGACGAGCACGGGCATCGCACATGACCCAACGCGTCGCCGAGCCCACGCGCCCCTACCGCGCGCCGAGACGCCGCGTGGAACGTGGAGCGAGGGTCATGAACCGGATTCTCCTGATCGAGGACGACGCCGAGACCGCCGAGGCGATTGTCGCCGAGCTTGCCGACCGCGGGTTCGAGGTGCATTGGTCCGCCGACGGCGTCGACGGCCTCGACCGCGCGCGCGTGTCGAGCCCCGATGCCATGATCGTCGATCGCATGCTGCCGGGAATGGATGGGCTGACCGTCATCGAGGCACTTCGCAACGACCAGGTCAGGACGCCCGTTCTCGTCCTGAGTGCGCTCGGCGCGGTGGACGACCGCGTGCGCGGATTGCGAATGGGCGGAGATGATTACCTCACAAAACCGTTCGCGATCATCGAGCTGGTCGCGCGGATAGAGGCGTTGCTGCGCCGTCCGATCGACAGCCGCGAAACCATCCTGCATGTCGGACCGCTCGAGCTCGATCTGATCGAGCGGACCGCGCGGCGCGGCGAACGCCGGCTCGAGTTGCTGCCGCGCGAATTCCGCCTGCTCGAATACATGATGCGCCGGAACGACCAGGTGCTGACGCGTGCGATGCTGCTGGAGGAGGTCTGGAACTACAAGTTCGTTCCGGCAACCACGAACCTGATCGACGTGCATATGGGCCGGCTCCGTCACAAGGTCGACGGCCCCGGAGAGGTGCCGCTCATCCACAACGTCCGAGGCTCCGGCTTCGTCCTGCGTTCGCGGCAATAGGGGCCGGCGATGCGTCAGATCCAGCTGATCCGCTCCAGCACGTTCCTTTCGGCCCTGGCCATGGCGGCCGGCTTCGCGCTGTTCGTGGTCGGCCTGTTCGCATTCATCTACTGGAAGCTCGACAACTATCTGGTCGCGCGATCCGATCGCATGATTACCACCCAGATTCACTTCATCTCAGACCTGTCGCCGGCCCATCGCATCAGCGCGATCGCGGATCATCTCGATCAGGATTCCAGGGGCGTGCAATACGCGGGACTGTTCGATGCCGGGGGCACCCGCCTTGCCGGCAACATCGACCACGTGCCGCGCGAGCTCGGGCTCGATGGAGCGGTGCAGGGCGTGCGCCTCGATCTCATCAAGTCGCCGACGGTGCACAATCCTGTCGTCAGGGTGGTTGGCAAGCGCCTCGACGGCGGCGATGTCCTGGTGGTCGGACGGAATGTCGATGAGACACGCGAGATCTCGAGCGTGGTGGGGCAGGCGCTGGCCCTGGGCCTGCTGCCGGCCTTCAGCCTCTGCCTGCTGGCCGGTGCCTGGCTCAGCCTGCGCGCCCAGAGGCGCGTCGAGGAGGTGAACCAGCGGGTCCAGCGCATCGTGGCCGGCGAGCTGCGCGAGCGGCTTCCGCAGGACGGGACGGACGATCCGTTCGCGCGGCTGGCCGGGATCGTCAACGGCATGCTCGACGAGATGGAGGCGATGATCAATGCGCTCGCCGGCGTCGGCAACGACATCGCCCATGATCTCAGGACGCCGCTCACGCGCGTCCGCCTGGCGCTGGAGCGCGGGCGCTCCCATGCGGCCACTCTGGAGGAGCTGCAGGAGACCATCGACAAAGCCATTGCCGGCATCGACCAGTCGCTCGCGATCGTCACCGCCCTGCTGCGCCTGACCGAGATCGAGAACAACCGCCGCATGGCGGGCTTTGGCGAGGTCGCGCTGGACGAGATTCTGCGGGAGGTGTGCGACGTCTACGAACCCATCGCCGAAGACAAGCGTGTGGGGCTCGGTGTCGTCATCGAGCGCGATGTGCTTGTGTGGGGCGACCGGGACCTGCTGTTCGAGGCGGTCGCCAATCTCGTCGACAATGCCGTCAAGTTCACGCCGTCAGGCGGTCGGGTCGAGCTGGCCCTGGAAGCGGACGACGACACGGCGCTGGTGCGCGTCAGCGACACCGGGCCCGGCATCAGCGAGCAGGAACGCGAGGCGGTGCTGCGGCGGTTCTATCGCTCCGACAAGATGCGCCATACGCCGGGAGTCGGCCTCGGACTGAGCCTGGTCGCCGCCATCGTCAAGCTGCACGGCTTTCGGCTGATCGTCGGTCCCGCCCCTGGTGGACGGATCGAGATCCTTGCCTGGACCGGACGGATGGGCAAGGCCGCCACGCGCCGGTCGCGGACATTGCTGCGCGCAGACGCAGACCAGATGGGATGAGCCACATGGTCCACGATTTCGAGATTGATCAGCCGGCCTGGAGTGCGGGAGCGACAGATGCAGACTAGCCACGAAGTGTTGAGGATCAATCCCCCTGCGACGCCGGTCGCACCGGTGTCGGCGCCGTTCCTCAGCGCATATTCCGCGGCCATCGGGCGCTACGACTTCCTTGAGCCCGGTCAGGAGCAGCAGCTTGCACGCCGCTGGCAGCAGACGAGGGACCGAAGCGCAGCAGACGCGCTCGTCACCAGCCATCTCCGGCTCGCGGCCAGGCTGGCGCGAGGCTACAAGGGATACGGCCTTCCGATGGTCGATCTGATTGCCGAGGCTAATCTGGGCCTCGTAATCGCAGCGTCACGCTTCGAACCCGGCCGCGGCGCGCGCTTCTCCACCTTTGCGGTCTGGTGGATCAAGGCCGCCATTCACGAATACATCCTGCGGTCCTGGTCCCTCGTCAAGATCGGCACGACGGCCGCGCAGAAGAAGCTGTTTTTCAAGCTCCGCGGCGAGATCAGGAAAGCCACCGGCAGCGCGATGTCGGGGCTCACGCCTGACGTTGCCGAACTGATCGCCGGGAGGCTCGAGGTCACCGCGCGTGAGGTGATCGAGATGGACGCGCGGCTGCATGGCGACATGTCGCTGAACGTGCGCATCGGTGGCGAGGACAGCGGAACCGAGCTGGAAGCCTTGCTGGTCGACGGGGCGGTCGACGCCGAGACGGTGCTGGTCGATCACGAGCAGACCGAGCGGCGTGCCAGCGCCTTGCGTGTTGCGCTCAGCGGGCTCGCGGCGCGGGAACGTCGCGTCTTCGAGGCGCGGCGGCTGACGGAATGCCCCGTCACGCTCGATCGGCTGGCCCACGAACTCTCCATATCCAGCGAACGTGTTAGGCAGATCGAGATGCGCGCCTTTGCCAAGGTCAAGCGCGCCGTGATGCTTGCCGTGCAGGATGCGCCACGGGGCACCGCATGCAGCGTCTGAATTCGTTTTCATTTGAACGCAGGTCCGGCCGCTCTCATCTGTCCGACGATCCCGCGTAACTCCCTCCAGGCAGACCCCCATGGGAATTGTTCGCTTCGCGCTACGGCTTCCGCACACATTCTATGTGCTTGCTGCGCTGATCCTGTTCCTCGGCGGGATCGCAATCCGGTCGATGCCGACGGATATTTTCCCGGAGATCCGGATCCCCGTGGTCACCGTGATCTGGAGCTACACCGGCCTGTCCACGCCGGAGATGGAGCAGCGCGTCAGCACCTACAGCCAGTATTCGATCAGCGCCAATGTCAGTGGCATCAAGAATATCGAAGCGCAGACCCTCAACGGCCTCTCGATTCAGAAAATCTACTTCCAGCCGGACGTCAATCTCGATCTCGCGATCTCGCAGATCGTCTCGGGGACCAATGCCATCCGCGCCCTGATGCCGCCGGGGATCCAGCCGCCGATCATCGTGCAGTTCAATGCCTCGAGCGTCCCGGTGCTCCAGCTCAGTCTCCAGTCGAACAGCCTGAACGAGCAGCAGCTCTACGATTTCGGCATTTACCGCGTCCGCCAGCAGCTGGCTCCCGTTCCGGGCGTGACCCTGCCCACGCCTGCCGGCGGCAAATACCGCCAGATCATGGTCGACATCGATCCGAACAAGCTCCTGTCGCGCGGATTGACGCCGCTCGACATCGTCAATGCGGTGAACACCCAGAACCTGACGCTGCCGACCGGCACGACCAAGATCGGCGACACCCAGTACACCGTTCGAACCAATGCGACGCCGGCCACGATCCAGGATCTCAACATGATCCCCGTCAAGTTCGTGAACGGGGCCACGATCTTCCTGAAGGACGTCGCCCAGGTCCGCGACGGGGCCCAGGTCCAGCAGAACATCGTGCGCGAGGACGGCCACCGCGCCGTCCTGCTCAGCATCATCAAGAACGGAAATGCCTCCACGCTCGCTGTCGTCAACGGCGTCAAGGCGGCGTTGACGTCTATCCGCGCGGCGGCTCCGGCGGGGCTGAAGATCAACGAGCTGTTCGACCAGTCGATATTCGTGACCCATTCGGTCAATGGCGTGCTGCGCGAAGGTGCGATCGCCGCCGGCCTGACCGCGCTGATGATCTTGGTGTTTCTGGGATCGTGGCGGTCGACGCTGGTCGTCCTGATCTCGATCCCGCTGGCGATGCTGTCTTCGCTGATCGTGCTGTATTTCCTCGGCGAGACCCTCAACACAATGACGCTCGGCGGGCTCGCCCTCGCGGTCGGTATCCTCGTCGACGATTCGACGGTGACGATCGAGAACACGCACCGGCTCTGGACCGAGGAAGGCATGCCGTTGCCCGAGGCGACCCTGCACGGAGCCGCTGAAATCGCCATCCCGACGCTGGTCTCGACGCTCGCGATCAGTTGCGTGTTCACCTCGGTCGTGTTCCTGGAGGGCCCGGCCAAATACCTCTTCACGCCGCTCGGCCTGGCGGTGGTGTTCGCGATGTTGGCGTCCTACGGGCTGTCGCGAACGCTCACGCCGATCACCATCGGCCTGCTGCTGAAGGGCGAACGGCGTCATGGCGAGAGCGCGCGCCCGTCAGGCATCTTTGCGCGCGCCTCCGCTGCGTTCGAGCGCGGGTTCGAGCACCTGCGCGAGGGCTATTCCGATCTCCTGCAAAAGTTGTTGCGGCGTCGTGCCGTCGTGCCCGTCGTCGCCGTGCTTGTGCTGGCGCTCGGAGCCACCATGTTCGCCTATGTCGGCAGGGATTTTTATCCCGTCATCGACGGCGGCCAGATCCAGCTCCATGTTCGCGCGCCAGCGGGTACGCGGATCGAGCGTACGGAAGCGATCTTCCAGGCGGTCGAGGACAAGGTCCGCGAGGTCATTCCGGAAGGCGACCGGGCGTTGATCGTCGACAATATCGGTCTTCCGGCGCGGGCCTACAATCTCGCATTCACCGACGGCTCGACGATCGGAGTGAATGACGGCACCATTCTGGTATCGCTGAAGGATGGGCACAAGCCGACGGCGGATTACGTCAGGAAGTTGCGGCAGGTGCTGCCAGCGGCGTTCCCGGAGGACACCTTTTATTTCCAGGCGGCCGATATCGTCACGCAGATCCTGAACTTCGGGCTTCCCGCGCAGATCGATGTCCGCACGGTCGGTTACGGCAGCAACAATCTGGCCGTGGCCAAGGAGCTGCAGAAGAGCCTCGCGGCGATCCCCGGCGTGGTCGATGCGCATCTGCAGCAGGAGGTCGATGCTCCCGCGTTCTACGCCGACATCGACCGCACCCGCGCCGCACAGCTCGGCCTCAATGCGAGCACGGTGGCGACCAATATCAATGTCAGCCTCAGCTCGTCCGCGCAGGTCTCGCCGAATTTCTGGACGGACCCGACGTCAGGCATCCCCTATTACCTTGCGGTGCAGACACCCGAATACAGGGCTGATTCGCTGAACGCCTTGGGCAACACGCCAGTGTCGGCCTCGGCTGCCGCAAGCGGTCAGACGGTGCCGGGCTTGCTCAGCAATGTCGCGACGTTCAAGCGGGGGACCGTTCCCACCAATTCGAACCAGGCCAATGTCCAGCCGGTGTTCGACGTCTATGCGAGTGTCCAGGGCCGCGATCTCGGCAGCGTAGCGGCCGATATCGAGAAGGTGACGTCAGCCCTGCAGAAGCAGCTCCAGCCAGGCAATTCGATCCAGGTTCTGGGACAGATCCAGAGCATGCATCAGTCGTTCCGCGATCTCGGGATGGGACTGCTGTTCGCCGCTATCCTGGTCTACCTGCTGATGGTCGTGAACTATCAGAATTTTGGCGATCCCTTCGTCGTCATCCTGGCGCTGCCGGCGACATTTTGCGGCATCGTGACGATGCTGTTCATTACCGGGACGACGCTGAACGTGCCATCGCTGATGGGAGCCATCATGGCGATCGGCGTTGCCTCGGCAAATTCCATCCTGCTCGTGACCTTCGCGCGTGACGAGCAGTTGAAGGGGCATTCCGCGTTCCAGGCGGCGCTGAGCGTGGGCCGTACGAGGATCCGGCCCGTCCTGATGACCGCGGCCGCGATGATCGTAGGCATGATCCCGATGGCGATCGGCGGTCCGGGCGAGGAGCAGAACGCGGCGCTCGCGCGGGCGGTCATCGGCGGGCTGCTGTTCGCAACCCCGACCACCCTGCTGATCGTGCCGTATCTCTTCGCCATGCTGCGCAAGAGCAACGATGGCAAGCCTCGGCACGGCGTATTTGAGGAGCAACCGGAATGAGCGACGTTCGCGCAAGAACCGATGACGACGGTGCGAGAGATCGCCCCGGGGCGGAAAACCTCCGGGTTGTGGAGCTGCCGAGCAAGGGCGCACGATCCGGACGCCCTTATGGTGGGGCGCTGCTGGGCGGAGGCCTGCTCCTGCTGCTTGCGGGCGGTCTCGGCATCGGCGGCTGGCGGCACTACGAGGTTGCGCGTCAGGTGGCCGCCGTGGCCGAACAGGTTCGGACCAACATTCCGGAAATTCGGGTGGCGACGGTCAAGCCCAGCGGCGACATCATGAAGGTCAGCCTGCCAGCGACGACGACTGCATTCGAGGCGGCCAACATCTTCGCGCGGACCAGCGGCTACATCGAGAAGCGCCACGTCGATATCGGCGATCGCGTGAGGAAGGGCGATCTCCTCGCGGAAATCACCGCTCCCGAGCTGGATCAGCAGATCGCGCAGGCGCAGGCGACGCTCGCCCAGGACCAGGCTGCGCTTCAGCAGGCGCAAGCCAGCCGGGAGCTGGCCGACGTCACCAACTCGCGCGACAGCAATCTTGTCAAGCAAGGCTGGTTAACGGCACAGCAGGGCGACAACGACCGTCTCACCCTGCGCGCGCAGCAGGGGGCTGTGGGCGTCGCCCAGTCGAACATCACGGCGCAGGAGGCGCAGATTCGCGTTCTCCAGCAAGAGAAGTCCTACCAGCGTGTGGTGGCGCCGTTCGATGGCGTGGTCACGCAGCGGAACGTGGACAATGGCAGCCTGGTGCAAGCCGGCTCCACCTTCATGTTCACGATGATGCATTCCGATGTGGTCCGAACTCAGGTCTTCGTACCGCAGGACGAGGCTTTCGGAGTTGCCCCGGGCGTCGATGCGGACATCCGCGTTCCCGAGATTCCGGGGCGGACGTTTGCGGGCAAGGTCACGCGGATCGCAACCGCGCTGCAGCCGGGGAGCCGAACGCTGCTGACCGAGATCGACGTGCCCAATCCAGATGGTCTGCTCAGTCCCGGCATCTATTGCACCGTCGAACTATCGATACCGCGCAGGACGCCATCAATGACGATCCCGTCCGACGCGCTCGTCTTCGATCAGAATGGCCTCCACGTCGCGGTCGTGCGGAACGGCACGGTCCACTTACAGCAGGTCTCGATCTCCAGGGATTTCGGCACCACGGTGGAAGTGCGCGACGGCGTGCAGCCCGGCGATCAGGTCGTGCTCAATCCTGCGGTCACGCTGGCAGAAGGCAGCAAGGTCACCGTTCGCAAGCTTGAGACGAGCTAGGGACACGAGAGATGATACGGTTCGCGTTTGCAATGATGGTCGCTTTCCTGCTCGGCTTCTCTCCGGGCCAGGCACAAATCGCAACGACCGGCAGCACCGCAATGGATCTGCCGACGGTGCCGGGCGCGATCGTGATCTCGCCGCTCAACAGCCCGGGGCCGTTTTCCGCAACGACTGTGCCGGGTGCTCCGGATACGACGCTGGCGCCCGTTCCGCTGGCGTCGGATCCGGTGACGCCGGGGACAGTGGTCATCTGCGCGCCGCCATCGTCATCGCTGTCGCCGGTGCCGGCGACTCCAGCTGTATCGCCCACGGGTCTTTCGCCTCCGGGCATCGCGGCTCCGATCCTGCCGCTCACGGGACAGAGCGGTAGCTCCATCGGGACGATTCCCGCGGCCGCTCCGGCGGGAACAGGTGCGACAGTGGCCTGCAGTTCAACGCCGGGAGGACAGGTGACCAGCGCTGCGTCTTTGCCGCTTTCGATTTCGCAAGTGCCTGCAAGCCCCGCGCCCGGCACGATCCCGGCGGACGCCAGCAACGCCGGCGGCACGGGCATCGACCCGAACGCCACCGTCGTGCCGAGCCCTAACAGCGCGGCTTGCGCGGAAGGGGTCTCTATGAACCTGGCGGAGCCCGCGACAGTGGTGCCGGCGAACGCCTCAGGCGCAGCGCCGACGCCGGGCGTGTCGCCGATCCTGCCGCCGGGATGCTGAGATGGACTTGCAGGGCTTCCGTGTTATCGCATCACACGGCATTCGCCAGTCATATTGCCGGGCGCAACTTGCGGACTTCGGCATCCGGGGGAAGCACGCTTCCACCATCCCTATATTTCCAGTCTACCATGACGGCTTTGTTGCCCCTGACCGCGGTGCGACCGACGAATGTTCCCATCGTGCTTTGATGATCGATCGAACGCCAAATTGCCGGTCCAAACGGTGTATCGAAGCTGACATTGCCAAACCCATCCGCCATCGTTTCGGTATCGAGGCTCCCGAGCCGCTCGATCGGAGCCACGATGGAGCTGATCATGGCGTGACCGACCACGGAGCCCATGGTGGGAGCCTCGCCATATCGCGAGGAATACGCCGATGCGAATGAACTGTTGGCGCGGTCCAGGATCTCGGTCACGGGATAGCCGGTCACGATCCAACCTGTCGGCGCGTCCTCTCCGAGCGGATGGAGATATTCGGGTTCGCCTGTCGTGAACGACACGACATCTCGTCCTTCGAACAGGCCGCGATCCTTTCCCTGCCGGACGAATTTGGTGAGATCGGGCCCGAAGGTGATATTGAGGATCGCCTCGGGATTCTGCTGTGCGAGCGCGTTCACGACCACGCCGGCATCGATGGCAGCCAGCGGCGGCCATTGACTGCCAACGAACGCGACATCGGGGCGACGTTGGCGGAGAAGCTGCATGAACCACCTTACGGCCGACTGCCCGTACTCGTAGTTCGGAGCGATTGTCGCCCATCGTGTCGCCTTGAGTTGAGCGGCCTCCTCAACCAGCATCGCTGCCAGCATGTAGGTCGAGGGGCGGAGCCTGTAGCAATATCGATGTCCCCGCTCCCAGACGAGGGCATCCGTGAGCGGCTCGCTCGCCACGAACAAGACCCGGTTCTGCCGGGCGAAGTCGCTGATCGCGAGGCCGACATTCGACAGATATGCGCCAGCCAGCAGATCGACGTCGTTCCTGCGCACGAGCTCCTCTGCCGCGCGGATCGCGACGCTGGGTTTGCCTTCGTCGTCCCGGCTGACGACCTGCAGCTCGCGACCGAGAAGGCCGCCTTTGGCGTTGACCTGCTCGACCGCCAACTGCCAGCCGCGACGATAGGGCAGGGTGAACGCGGGGGCGCTGCTATAGGAGTTGATCTCGCCGATCCTGATCGGTCCCGTGCCCTGCGCACGGATGATGCCGGGCGAAAACACCGAAGCGCCGATGCCGCCCAAAATCTGTCGTCGAGAGATGTTCATCACGCAAGGTCCGGAAGATGGAGTGAAGGGCAGTGTCGGCCGAAAGGCATCGCAACCTAATGGCAGGTGCAGGATGGGAGCCGGTCGCCGTCGGATGTCGAAAGCGAGATGCCCGGTATTTCAGCCAGAGTGCGGGCAAAGGCGAGTGCGGGAAGGTCAATCTCCTGATCGAACAGCGCGCTCACCGGGCCCACAAGATCAAGGGCCGTCTGCTGACGGTTCGATTTCGCCATGATCCCTGCCCACGCAGCCGCAACTTTCAACTCGTAGAAGCGGCATTGCTGGTCCCTGGCGATGGACAGTCCCTCGGCGAACAGCACCTCGGCTCGCGAAAGATCGGATGGTCCGTTGGCCAGGAGAATCTCGGCCTTGATCCGCAATAGGTCCGCAAGGCACCACAATTGCCGGCCTTGCCGCGACATCGACAAGGCCTCTTCCACCGCGGCCAGGGCCTGCGCAGCCTCACCGATCGCGAGCAGGCCTTCGGCGAGCGATCCGAGAAACTCGGGATTGCGCATCAGCCAGCCGTTCTCGGTCCGCGCCTTCAGGCCGCTGCGCAGCAGCGCTATTCCGTCGTGATGCTTGCCTTGCAGAACCAGCAATTGTCCCTTCAGGCAGGACGTCCAGCTGGTCCAGAAAGCTATTCCCTCGCGCGTGACGAGTTCGAGAAGGGAGGATATCGCCTGATCGGCGGCGGCAAGATCATGCGTCATCAGCGCGATCGGGCAGACGGCATTGCGGAGTGCATAGGCGATCGCAAGCTTGTCCTTCTCGCGCCGGGCCTCCTCGAGGCACTCGGCGGCCAGAGATCTGCTCTGGGTGATCCTGCCCTGCAGCAGCAGGACGCGCGCCAACATCGCCTTGGCGAGGACACTCTGGTTCAGCAAAAACCACATCTGGTTCGCACCGCCGTTCAATCCGTGAGCCGAATGGTCCAGGGACAGCGTCAGCTCGCGTCGTGCATCCTCCTGCATTCCAAAGAAATGCGTGGCAGCGCCGATCAGGCGACGGCCTACCGCCTCGTTGGCGGGATTTCCGGTGCGTAGCGCGATCTCGAGGTAGCGTTCGCCAACCTCCTTGGCCGCGGCATATTGGCCCGAGTTGAGATTATAGCTCCACAAGGTCCAGACCGCCTTGAGCTGAAGCTCGAGATCGGACAATTCCTCGGCGAGCACGAGACCGATGCTCAGCGCCGCCTTCATGCGGTCCGCTGTTCCCGCCGTGTTGAGAAGTGCGAAACCCAACGCGACATAGAGCTGCGCCTTGAGCTTCGGAACGCAGGTGAACCCGGGACCGAAATGCGCAAGCGCGTGCTCGATCCGCGTCGAGCATTCCACGAAAGACAGCAACTGCATCCATACCGGAACGAATCCGGCCGTCAGTTCGATTCCAAGCGCGGTCTCTCCACCGGGCGAGAACGCCCAGTCGAGCGCGGCGTGCACGTTGCCGATCTCCTGAGCGAAACGGGAGATGTCGTCGGGAGCGGGAGAGGCATCGCCGAGCGGTGCGATGATCTGCCTGAGAAAGCCGGCCTGCCGCCTTGCCGCCCGCTCGACGAGGCCTGCCTCTGCGAGCTTCTCCAGCGCATAAGCGCGGGTGCTCTCCAGGAGCCGCCATCGTCCCTCGAATGAGGGGTCCAGCGACACCAGCGATTTCCCGACCAGATTGAACAGGGTTTCAATGACGTCCGACCGCGACAGAGTGTCGTCCATCATTGCACTGGCCGCATCGAGCGTGAAGCCGGCCGGAAACACCGCGAGCTGGCAAAGCAGGTGCTGCTCTGCCGGGGTCAAAAGGTCGTAGCTCCAGTCCAGTGTCGCTCGCAGGGTCTGGTGGCGCGGCAACTGGTCGCGGCGGCCGCCATTCAGGAGCTCGAAGCGCTTGTCGAGACGGAGCAGTACGGTATCGACCCCGAGATTGGCGGCCCGGGCCGCGGCAAACTCCAACGCGAGCGGAATGCCGTCGAGGCGGCGACAGATGGCGGCGATCTTCCGGAGTTCCTCCGCGCCCGCAACGAAGGTCGCACGTAGGGCCCGCGTTCGCGCGACGAACAGCTGCACTGCGCTTGCCCGCAGCAGCAAGTCGGGATCGTGCATCTCGGGATCGGGAACCGACAGCGCCGGAATGGCCGCAACATATTCGCCGTCGATGCGGAGACCTTCGCGGCTGGTCGCGAGCACGGTGACGTTCGGACAATAGCGAAGCACGGCACTGGCGATCTGCGCGGCGACTTCGATCACATGCTCGCAATTGTCCAGGACAAGAAGCAGACGGCGGGTTCCGATGGCCTGCGCAATGCTTGCGGCCGAGGCTTCCTTGTCGTTCGAGGCGAGCTTGAGTGCACGGGCGCATGCGGATGCCGCAAGTGCCGCATCCTGCAGGGTCGCAAGTTCGACCAGCGCCACGGAATCGTTGAACGCGGGCGCGACGCTGCGCGCCAGCTCGATTGCCAGCTTCGTCTTTCCGATGCCGCCGGGTCCGACGAGGGTCACTGCCCGATAGGCCGAAAGCACATCGACCAATTGGCTCATGCAATCCTCGCGACCGATAAGAGGCGCACGGATACTCGGCAGGTTGCTTGAAAAGGGCACGTCGGCCGGAATCGTTACCGGTGCGGCGGCAGGGTGATCCAGATGCCCGCTTTGCCAAGTCCCGGAGAGGGTATAGCCGCGGCCCGAAACCGTCTTGAGGAGATTGCGATCCTCCCCGAGTGCCTTGCGGACGGCCGAGATATGGACCTGAAGCGTGTTGTCTTCGACGGTCAGGCCCGACCAGACGCTTCCGATCAAATCATCCTTGGTGACCAGGAGACCCGCGGAGCCGACCAGCCTCTCGAGAACCTCGAACGCGCGGCTTCCGATCGGCACCGTGACGTCGTTGTGCCTCAACTCTCTTCGTTGGCAATCGATATGCCATTGTCCGAAAGAGTAGGTGCGATCAACCGACATAAGGGGGCCCGTGATTCAATTCCGCCGCCGTGATCCGGGGGAAATCACGAGCCCGCCCCTTGAGGTCACCGATCCCTGGCATGGATTTGAAAGCGTCAATGCGGTTGGGTCTCCTACAGGGGAGATCGTCAGCGTGTCAAGAAGGTCCGCTCAGTCGCCGGGGCTTCGTTCATTATCAATGCTGACACCCGACACGTTGGTGATCGATACACGAATTCGTGACGACGTTCGGGCGCGTGTCAGAATGGAAAGGGTCCCTCGGAGGGAACCTGATGCCATCAAAGGAAGCATCATTTACTCGGCATCGCCGAGAATCGTCAGCGCAAGAACTCCGGAGCCCAAATGCTTCCAGGAGACGTGCACCAGTCGCAAGAACGGCGGCCTGGTCGTGAGCCGCCGTCCTTCCTTCCGCCGAGAGGTCAAAATCCGGAACGTTGAGGCGATCAACTTCCGGTCGGCGTCAACCGGACTTGCTCCGGTTCGCGAACTCAATAGCCCGAGGTGGGCTCGCAGGGCGGCCGGCGCCAGGGGGCGGTCGCGTACGCACCGACGTCGGGAGCACGGGCGCAGCCGCGCTTGGCGGAGGCCGGCACGCGCTGAGCCGACGCATAAGCCTCGACATTGGTACGCTTCGCGTTGCCTTCGCGGGCCATCGCGGGGGAGGCAATCATGGCCGCGACAACGAATCCGGCCGACAAGAACTTCAGTGTCGTCATCGAACATCTCCTTGAGAAAGCGACGCCAAGAACGCCTCGGCCCGCACCTGAGACATGTGCATGCGTGCGCCGGATCCGCAGTGTCGATCGAACGAACATTTTCCTCTTTGCACGAAGCCGTCGCGGTGCGTTGAATTCATACATCGACGGCTCATCCGACAGGAGGTTCGCGCGCTAGTTTGGTGAGGACGTCGCCTGGTCAGTGCGTCCATCCAGCAGTGGGCCAAACCATTCCCATCTTTCGCCGGTGAAGCGCATCATCCGGAGCTGCTCGATCGGACGAAAGTCCCTCGGTGATGTCTTTATGCGAACACCGGGAATGTAGGCTTCGAGGTCGAGATCGAGATCGGTGGCCACGCGCATGATCCTTTCGTGCGTGAGATCGTCGCCGCAACGCCTGATCACCTCCACGAGTGCACTCGACATGTTGAAGGCCACCAGCGGCCCGCTCTCCGATCGATCTGCCTCCGGATAGTATTTCGCCATGAACGCGCGAAAATGCTGCATGCCCGGATGGCTGTCCCACTGCGGATCAGTCACGTCCATCTGATACCCCGCGCTGAGAATTCCTTTCGCATTGTCCAGTCCGGCGGGCTTCAGCACCGCGCCGACCGAGACCGAGACGTTCGTCACGATGTGGATGGGATGCCAGTCCAGCTCGGCGAGCGTCCTGATCGCCTGCGCGGCGAATTTGGGTGTTGCGATGTCGATGAATATGTCGGGCGCAGCGGCCTTGATCGCGGCGACCTCGGAGTCGATCGTCGGGGTGCTGACCTCATATGATTGGCTGGCAATCACCATTTGCGCGTACTGGTCCTGCAGCACGTCCTTCAGGCCGAGCAGATAGTCGCGTCCAAAGTCGTCGTTCTGGTACAGGATACCGATCCTTGCCCCCGGATGGTGCCGCAGAATGTAGTCCGCATAGATGCGTGCTTCGGTTCGGTAGCTCGGTTGCCAGCCGATGGTCCACGGAAAGTGCTCGGGATCCGCCCAGCGCGATGCTCCGGTGATAACGAACAATTGCGGCACATGCCGGCTATTCATGTATTTCTGGATCGCTGCGTTGCTGACCGTGCCGAACGGAGCGAAGATCGCAAGCACCTCGTCGTCCTCGACGAGCCGTCGCGCTTGCTCGACCGCTTTGGATGGACTGTAGGCGTCGTCGTATGAAATGAAATTGATCTTCCGGCCGTTGATCCCGCCATTGTCGTTGACCATGCGGAAATACGCGCTCATCGTCCTGCCGATGATGCCGTAAGCAGATGCCGGGCCACTGTAGGGCATGATGTTGCCGATCCGGATCTCGGTGTCGCTTGCGCCGGGATCATATCGTGGCTCCGCGGAAGCGCTGCCGACTGCAAGCGCAGCGCAGGAGATGAAGAGCTTTCCCAGGCGCCACGCGTTGCCCGAAATCGAATAACCAGTCCTGCCTGCGATCAAGCGATGCCTCCATGGCGCTGCCGGTCTTTGCACATGCCAACCCTGACGAGGCGTGGCTCGGCCGCGCCCGCTCGAGGCGGCGGACGAGCGCGTGCAGCAGTCGGCGTAGCGACTATAGCGCGGACGGCGCTGCGCGCCCGGTTGCGGATGCTGAAGAACTGTTAAGTTTCGCAGTTTTTGGGTCGGCTATCCGAATCGATGCAATCGGCCCTGCCGCGAAGCCGGCAGGGTGCGCCGCATGGCGCGGTCGCACTCCCGGATTACGGGCACCATCATCCGCACCTGCAGAAAGCAGAATACTGGATTGTGGTATCTCGTCATCGATGCCAGTTGTGGTCGCGAAATTGGCCTATGCCGAAGACGGGCGCGGCACCGCCCGGCCGTTCGAGACCCATTCGCCCGGCGGGCGTCAGTGCGCCGCCATTCAGCACGTCGCGATCGGGGTACATCGATGCAAAGGCTGCCGGCTCCTGATCAGCGAAAGACCAGGCTGCGGACGCCGACGATATCGTTGCCGTTGAGAGTAGCGCCGCTGCGATTAGAATCTTGAATACACTCATAGCGATTCTCCATTGTTTGCTCCGTGCGGAGAGTCGCTTGGCGATGATCGCTGCTCGGCTGGTGGCGTTTCCGAAGTTTTTTTGATGAAAATGATCTAGGTCGTCGGAGCGGAAAGTCCCGGTGGATCTGCATCACTCCTGCGGGAAGAGTCTGTCACGCTTGTCAGGATTCTCGCGCGTTTGTGCGTAGTCAAACGCGTCCGGTGTCCGTTTCTGGGAGGCGGATAGTTTGAATACCTGGAGTGTGAGCAATGAAATCATTTGCTGTTGTTTGCGTCCTCGCCTGCGTTGCGCTTTCGGGCACTGCGTCCGCCCGCGGCGGCATGGGATCGCATATGTCGATGGAGAGCGGCGGTGCGCTCGGGACGAGCGCCGCCGCGCCGGGCACGAACTCGCTGGGCACTGCGCTTTCGTCGTCCGACGGCGGTGGTCACGCGATGAAGGGGCCGTTGCTTGGCACAGACCAGACCATCGACAAGGAAGATGCCCGGCTTGAGAAGATGCTGGAAGGATCGATCTGCCGCGGCTGCTGAACGGCGCGCATTGCGAGACAGGGGCCGGCGGCCGCGCCGCCCGGCTACCTGTGTCTTTCGACGGGGTTGGTGGTAAGCTGGACTGAAAATGACGAAACCGCTTGGGGCTGTCCCAATGATGGCTGAGCCGGGCCAGCGTCCCGTCTACATTTGCGCGGAATGGGAAATCGATCTTGCCAGACGCGAATTGCGCTCGAACGGCGAACTCGTTCCGTTGGGGGGGCGTGCCTTTGAGATTCTTGCGGAATTGGTTCAGGCGCAGGGCCAGCTCGTCACCAGGGACGACCTGAAGGAGCGGGTCTGGCGGGGCGTCTTTGTCGAGGAGAGTGCACTTCGCGTGCATATCGCTGCGATCCGAAAGGCGCTCGGTTCCGACCGCGACATGTTGTCAACCAGCGTTGGCCGCGGTTATCGTTTGCTGGGAGCATGGCGGGTTCAGCATACGGACACCCCGCTACAATCTGCCGCAACCGGCCTGCTGCCGTCGATCAACATTCCCAGCGCATCATTCGATCTCATCGGCCGAACGGCTGCGATCGCACATTTGTGGCGGCTCCTGTCGGCCTATCGCATCGTGAGCCTGGTCGGGCCTGGCGGCATCGGAAAGACGTCGCTCGCGCTAGAGGTCGCCAGAACGCCGCCGCCCGGCTTTGTGGCTGACCGGTTGCTGGTCGAGCTGGCCCCACTGTCCGATCCAAAGCTCGTCTGCTCGGTCATCGCCAGTGTCCTCGGCACCAAGCTCGAGGGCGAGGAGATCTCGCCTGATGCCATCGCGCGCGCGATCGGCTCTCGGCCATTGCTGCTCATTCTCGACAATTGCGAACATGTCATCGACGCCGTGGCGCAGGTGGCCGAGTTGGTTGTCAGCCACTGTGCGGGGACGGTCGTTGTTGCGACAAGCCGGGAGGCGCTGCGTATCGAGGGGGAACATGTCTACCGCGTGCCTCCTCTGGGCGTACCGCCTGAAACCTGGCACGAGCCCACTGACGCTTCCGCGTATAGCGCAGTGGAATTGTTCACGAGCAGAGCGAAGGCGCTGGGTTCGAGTTTTGTACCCGACGAGGAGAACATCGGCGCTATCGCATCCATCTGCCGCCGGCTCGACGGCATTCCGCTGGCGATCGAGTTTGCGGCGGCGCGCGCAGTCATGCTTAGCCCGCCGAAGATCGCGTCACTTCTCGATGACAGGTTCAAATTCCTGACGACCGGCCGGCGCACGGCGTTGCCGCGGCAGCAAACGCTACGCGCAACGCTCGACTGGAGCTACGACCTCTTGCCGGACGACGAGGCGTGGCTGCTCCGGCAGCTCGGCATATTCGCTGGCGAGTTCCAGCTCGATGCAGTGATTGCTGTTGCTGGCGAGAACATCGGCGATGTGACCGGCCAGCTTGCCAGGCTGGTGGCAAAGTCGCTCGTTCTCGCGGATATTTGCGGCGACAGCCCGCATTATCGTCTGCTGGATACGACGCGTGCCTATGCATTGGAGAAGCTGCGTGCCGGCGGAGAACATCCCGGCGCAGCCTACCGCCAGGCGAAATACTACTGCGGATTCTTTGCCAGCGCCGAAGCCGACAGCGAAGTGAGGCCGCAGGCGGAGTGGCTCACCCTCTATGGCCGACACATCGACAACGTGCGAACTAGTCTCGATTGGGCCTTCTCCCCCGGCGGGGACTCGCAAGTCGGGGCCGCCCTGACGGCGGCCGCGGTCCCGCTCTGGGTGCAATTGTCGCTGCTCGCCGAATGCCGCGAGCGGACCGAACTCGCTTTGGCGCGCCTCGATCCGTCGGCTGCAAACGCGCCGCGACTTCGGATGCAGCTGTCGGCCGCGCGCGGCTGGTCACTGATGTACGGTGTTGGCAGGGCCCGGGAGGCCGGTCCCGCCTGGGCTGCGACCCTACAGCTCGCCGAGCAGCTCGGTGACAGGGATTACCTGCTGCGCGCGCTGTGGGGGCTCTGCATCGATCAGTTCAATAACGGCGAATTCCACAAGGCGCTTGAATTTGCTAATCGCTTCGCGGAGGTCGTGGCCGATTCCGGCAATCCCGTCGATCGCATGATGGCCGACCGCCTTCTCGCAACCACGCTGCATTATCGCGGCGACCAGCGGCTCGCCTATCATCATATCGGCCGAACCCTGTCGCGGCTCTCGGAACTTGCGGCAAAGCCGCAGGTCATTCGTTTCCGGTTCGACCTGCGGGTCTCGACGCGCTATTTCCAGGCGCGGATCCTGTGGTTGCTCGGCCTCGCGGATCAGGCCTTGAGCGTCGTCGAGCACAACGTCGAGGAAGGCCGGACCAGTGGTCACGCACTCACGTTTTGCAGCGTCCTCGGCCAGGGTGCCTGCCCGATTGCGTTCCTGGCCGGCGATCTCGACGCCGCCGAGCGCTATTGTACGATGCTGCTCGAACACACCGAGCGACATCCGATCCGCCTGTGGAATCTGTGGGCGCGCGCCTTCAGAGGAATGCTGATCTCGCGCCGGGGTGACCTCGCGACCGGATTGCCCCTGCTGCGCAAGACGTTTGAGCTCGCGGGCGAGGCGCGCCACCTGCCGCGCTTTCTGCTTCCCCTCGGTGAACTCGCGGTATGTCTCGGCGACGCCGGCGAGGTATCGCAAGGCCTTGCGACCGCCGACGAGGCGCTCGCGCGATGCGAGGCGAGGGACGAGGGGTGGTACGTCGCCGAACTCTGGCGCATCAAGGGCGAATTGCTGCTGCTTCCCGGCGAGCACCGCTCGGCGATCGCCGCCGCGCAGGCCTTCGACAGGGCATTCGAGGTGGCGCGGAGCCAGGGCGCCTTGGCTTGGGAGCTGAGAACGGCGATCAGTGTGGCACGATTGAAAGTGAGCGAGGGGCATCCGGCCGATGCACGCCGTGTTCTCGCGTCCGCATACGGCAAGTTCACTGAAGGTTTCGAGACGGCGGACCTCCGCGACGCGCGTGCAATGCTGGCGAAGCTCGGATCGTAGGTCCTAGATGCCCCGGGAGCGGCATCCGATTCAACCAATCGGATGCCGGTGCAGCCTCGGCGAGCACCGCATCGGTCGGGGCAAAGGGCGCTTATGGATCAGGAGAGGGTCATTTGGCCGCAGACGCGTACGGGCGCGCCGGATTCAGCTCGGCAAGCAACGCTCTCGCCATCTTGAGGCTGCGCGTATCGAAGCCCTCGGTAAATCGCAGATAGACGGACGCAAGCATATCGTGCGCCTCCTGGCAGCGACCGCCTCGCTGCCATAGTCTCGCAAACCCGATCGCCGCGCGAAGCTCATAGCCCAGCGCTCCTTGATGACGAGCGAGGTCGAGCGCCTGCACGAAGCTCATCTCCGCCTGCGAAAGATCCGGATTGCTCTTGTGCATCAGCGCTTCAGCCCTTGCGCGCAGCATGTCGGGCATCTCCATCATGAAGTTGCAGTGCCGGGCCTGGACAATCGCCTGATCAATGGTGTCGAGGGCTTCGTCACCGTGACCTGTAGCCGACAAGGCATCGGCGAGGGACATGCGCAACCCTGCGACCGCACCGAAGCTCTGGCTCTGCAGCTTGTCGATCGAGCCTTTCAGCATAGCGAGCCCGATGCCGGTCTCGCTTCGGGCCAGCAGCGTAATCCCCTTCATCGCCTCGCCGACCATCTGGAGAATGGCGAGGTTGTGCCTTCGAGCCTCCACGACGAGCCTGTCGATGTGTTCTTCGCAATCCGCCAGATCGCCATTCCAGAAGAAGACGTCGAATGCCCATGCTAACGCTCGGCAGAACATGACCGGATGGTTCGTCGCGATCACGTCGGAGATCGCCCGGCGCACCATTTGCGCTGCTTGATCCGGATATCCCTGAAGCCAGAGGACGCGCGCAAGGGTGATTTGAGCGCGTTTAGGGTATTCGAGGGTGAGGCCGCTAAGGATGTCCCCATCCATGCCCGGATGACGCAACGCCGCTTCGATGTATGAGCGGGACTCAACGAACCTGCCGAGATATTGGTAGGAGATGCTGAGCAACACGCGCATGCGCGCGACGGCAATGGGATCGTTGCTGGTCAGCGCAACGGCTTCGCCGCGTTTGGCGGTGGCCAGTACCTCATCATATCTGCCGACGAACAATTGCAGCAGGTGCAACTGGTCGATCAAACGGATCTGCCCTTGCACGTCGCCGATCTTCTCGGTCAGTTCAAGCGCCCGGTTGAGATGATTAACGCCCACTCCGTCGAGCCGTCCCGTGAGCATGCGGGCGGCGCCCAGCGCAGTGTGAAGGACGAGACCCTGCCTGATGCTTCCATTGGTTTCATCCAGTGCTTCGATGGCGCGAGTGACCCAGAGTTCGCATTCCGCCAGGAGCGACAGCTTGAAAAACAGCGGAATCGATGCCGCAGCGAGCGCCACGCCGATTTTGCGGTCTCCCTGATCGGAGAAGCACCACGTCAGCGCGGCGCGGACGTTACCGAGCTCCTCGGCAACCGCCGAAAGGTCTCGGTTCGCTTCGCTCCCGATCCTTTCAAGGAGACCGCGAAAGTAGCAGGCGTGACGTCGCGAGATCGCGCCAGCGTCCCCGCTGGCGACAAGTTTCTCTTGCGCGTACGCCCGGGTCGAGTCGGCAAGGCGGTAGCGGGTTGGTTGCGAGCCGGTGTTCAGTGTAAGCATCGACTTGGCAACGAGGCCGTCGATGATCGCCAGGATCGTGTCGTCGTCCTCCGTGGCCGCGGCAATCGATCGGGCGGCGTCCAGGGTCATGCCGCCGACGAACACCGACAGCCGGCCGAGAATCACGCGCTCCGGTTCGGATAGAAGATTGTAGCTCCATTCGATGGTTGCGCGCAGCGTCCGGTGTCGGGGCAGTGCCGTGCGTCGCCCCTCCCACAGCAAATTGAGGTGCTGATCGAGGAGCTGGACCATCGCCCTCGCGCCGTATGCGCCCACATGGCCGGCGGTGAGTTCGATGGCAAGCGGGATGCCGTCGAGCCGACGGCAGAGGTTGCCGACGTCCGGGGCGTTCGCATCCGTCAGCGTGAACTCGCCGCCTCCTGCAGTCGCACGCTCCACGAAGAGTTTCACGGATGGGTAAGCGAGGGCGTTCGCGGCCGTCAGAACGGCCTTCTCCGGCGGGCTCGGGAGCGGCGGGAGACGGTATGTGAACTCGCCTTCGACGCGCAGCAACTCCCGGCTCGTGGTCAGGATGTGCAGCTCCGGGGCCGCCTGGTAGAGCCGCTCGGCCAGCGCCGCCGTTGCTTCGATGACATGCTCGCAGCAGTCCAGAATGAGCAGCATGCGCCTGTCGCGCAGGAATGCCGCCAGGCTGCTCGCCGGATCATTCGATCGCGCCGGCAGTCCAAGTGACGATGCGACGATCGCCGGCACCGGAGCGGCGTTGCCGGTTTCGCCGAGACCGATGAAGTGGACATGTCCGGCGAATTCCGCGAGCAGGGCGTGGCCCGCGGAAATGACGACCGTGGTCTTGCCGATGCCGCCGGGGCCGACAACCGTGACGAAGCGGTGGGCTCTCAGACTTTCCGAGATGTCCTGAATGGTATGCTCACGCCCCACCATCTGCCGGGGATGCGCCGGCAAATTGTGGACATAAGTCGGATTGGTCGACGCAGCTTGCCTCTGTTTGGGGCGTGAGACCGCGGCGACGAAGCAGTAGCCCTGGCCGGAGACCGTGCTCAGATATCTGGCGCCGGCATCGCCGTCTCCGAGTGCTTTGCGGAGTGCGGCGATATGGACACGCAGGCTGTTTTCCTCGACGTTGGCGCCCGGCCATGTCGTGGCTATCAGATCCGTCTTGCTGACGACGTTGCCGGCCTGCCGGACCAGCGCGAGCAGGATGTTGAACGCACGATCCGATAATCGGAGCGGGCTCCCGTTTCGTTCAATCCGCCGCTGCGAGAGGTCGAGGCGAAACGGCCCGAAGAGAAAGATCTCATGGGCGGACTCGTCTTGAGCGGAGCGGCCGGCTTGGGCCATCATGTCGTTGCTTTGCCAGCGGGGGACCATTTTCGGATATCAACCCGGCGCACGACTCGTCACGTTCTATGACTTGGAAGCACACCAAGACGTGTGAACGCAGTGGCCCTTAAACGGTAACATCCGGTAGTTTCGGGGTAAAGCATCGGGCTCTATCACTTTCGTCTGAGGCTTGGATGTGCGGCGCCACGATGCGCGCCTTATCCGATCAATGTCGGCTTGAGAATGTCTTCCAGTCCGATCCGGCGGAGCAGTTCCGCGCGGACGCTGTCGGCGACGGTGTCGACGGCTGCAGCCCCGTCGTCGTCCGGACCGAAATGAACGCGTAGCGGACGCTGTCCGAATGGCATATCGACGATATCGGCTATGGCGGTCGCGACGTCTTGCGGAGTTCGATCCTTCGCCGGAAGCTGCCCAAGTGCCGACAGCGCGATCTCGCTCAAATCGGCCGTCGGACCATCCGCGTATTCCTCTGCCCGAACGGTGTCCAGCGGCCGGCCGGAGCGAATGTAGTGGCCGGGCCCGAGCGCGCTGGGAACGACGATGGTTGTCTCGACACCCCAACGCGCGAGCTCGCCGGCATAGCCGAGCGCTAGCGCATCCAGGGCAGCCTTTGAGGAAGCATAGGCGCCCAGGAAAGGAACCGAGCCGCCTCGCGCGCTGCTCGACGAGACCCATATCAGCAGGCCATGGCCCTGCTTGCGCAACTGTGGCAACGCGGCCCGATTGAGCCGTTGCGCACTCAGCACGTTGGTGTCGTAGAGTTCGGCAAGCTGGGCCGGTGTAAAGGCCTCCGCCGGCCCGTAGAGGACCTGGCGGGCATTGTGCACGATCACGTCGAGGCGGTTGTTCTCAGCGACGATGGCGTCGATAGCCGAGTTGACGGAGGCTTCCGAGGAGACGTCGAACGCGATGGTTCGGAGGTCCGCGCCACGCTTGCCGTCCTCGGCTCCGCCATCCGCGCCGCCGTGCTCATCCACTTCCGGCATTGAAACGTAGACCGTGTGGCCGGCCTGTGCCAATTTCCTGCAGGTGCTTCGTCCGATGCCGTTCGCAGCTCCTGTGACGATGATCACTTTGCCCATTCGAATCCCAATCGCATTCCACCTTCCGCAAAGACGCCAGCGCCATCGCGACACGTTCGTCGTTTGGCGATTGATCCCTGGCCTTGTGCGAAGAGTTCCTGAAATACAGCCGGGCGCAAGACGGGTCTTTCGAGCCCGGCGGCTGATTTCCAGATCGCACGAAATATTTCGAGAAAGCCCGAAAGCGGATGAGGACGGGTCTCCCGCGGACCGGGCAGGCTCGAACGTGCCTTCGCGAAATTGGCGTTGGCTTTCAGAAGATCGCGGCTGTGGCCGCCGGCTACAAGAGCCGCTCGGCAGAACGGGCCGTGTGACGCGTCTGTGTCAGCTCGCTCGTTACGAGGAGAAGCGATGAATCAATCAGGCAAACTGCCGCGTTCGGGACTCGGACCGCTCGTGTTGATAGCGGCCATCCTCGGAGGCGGGGCTGCGGCGTTCGCGTACACTGCGGGCTGGCTCTCGCCCGGGCGCCTGACGCCGGAGCAGATGATTGCGGCGCTGACGCCTCCGAGCGGCGCACCGCTCGGGCACCGGCGAAATCATGCGAAGGGGATCTGCTTCACCGGCATCTTCGAGGCCAACGGAAACGGCGTAGAACTTTCGCGGGCCAAGGTCTTCGAACGCGGCACGTATCCGGCGCTGGGTCGCTTCAATCTCGGCACTGCGGATCCGAACGCCGTGGATGCAACTGTCCGTGTGCGCGGTTTGGGATTGCAGATCGCCGCAGCGGATGGCGAAGAGTGGCGGATGGCCCTGATCAACCCGCCGTTCTTTGCAGTGTCCACGCCGCAGGCGTTTCACGACCTGCTGATCGCATCCGCCGAGAAGGAGCCGGAGGCGATGAAGATTTTCATCCACGCAAATCCGGAATTTGCCGCCTTCGCGACCTGGGCGAAGACGGCGCCCTGGACCACCAGCTATGCGGAGGAGCCTTACCACGGGCTCAACAGTTTCATCTTCACGAACGCGAAGGGCGGGGAGCACGCGGTGCGATGGTCGCTGCTGCCCACTGTGCAGCCCGTTCCGGTTTCGCAAGCCGAGCTGGAAAAGCGCGGTCCGGATTTTCTCGAGCAAGAGATAGTGGAGCGAATCAGGACCGTCGGCCCGCAGCGCTGGACCATGGTTACGACGGTCGCAGATCCCGGCGATCCGATCGCGGACCCGAGCAGGCCCTGGCCCGAGGGGCGCCGTACGGTGCAGCTCGGAACGCTTGCCGTGCAGCGGATCGAACCCGAGCGGGATGGACCCTGCCGCGACATCAACTTCGATCCGACCGTGCTGCCGCGGGGAATCCGGCTGTCGGACGATCCTTTCCCGGCCGCGCGCTCGTCGGTCTACCGCAAGTCCTACGATTTGCGTGCGGCCGAAGCCGGCGACTATCCGCGAACCGAGTCGGCGAGGCCATGAGCAACGCTCCGCATCGTTTCGCCCTGATCCAGCGGCTGCTGCACTGGCTGATGGCAGCCTGTATCGTTGCCATGTTCTTCATCGGCGTCGGCATGGTGTCCACCGTGGCGCCGAAGTACTTGCCGCTCATCCTGATCCACAAGACGCTCGGCGTCACGCTTCTGGTCCTCGTTGTGATCAGGCTGGCGCTGCGGCTCCATTACGGCGCGCCGCCGTTGCCGGCAGATCTTCCGCCGGCGATCAAGCTGGGAGCAAGATTGTCGCATCGGCTCCTCTATGGCTTCATGATCGTCATGCCGTTGCTGGGTCTCGGCATGCTTTGGGCTGCGGCTTATCCAGTTGTCGTGTATGGCGGGATTCGAATTCCGGCGTTGCTGCCGCAGAGCGACCGCGTGCACACATTGCTATGGAATGCTCATTTTTACCTGGGCTTCGCGTTCTTTGCCCTCGTGCTACTGCATCTGGCGGCGGCGCTGTTCCACGCAATGGTTCGCCGCGACGGCGTGTTCGGGACGATCGCACTCTTTCCACTCGGGAATGGGACGACGCCGGCAGAATGAGCGCTTGGCGCGTCGGCGACATGCGCGGCTCAAATTTTTCAGCCTCCAGCAAGGATGACGACAATGACCAAAGCAGATCTCCAAAGCCCGACGGATCTCGGGGCCAATGCGAACCGGGACGTTCCAGCCGCGCTGAGAGCGCTGCTGGCTGATGTCTTCGCGCTGTACCTGAAGACCAAGAACTTCCACTGGCACGTGTCGGGTAGGCACTTTCGCGACTACCACCTCATGCTCGACGAGCAGGCCGAGCAGATCTTTGCCATGACCGACGACATTGCCGAGCGGGCTCGCAAGATCGGCGGAACGACGTTGCGCTCGATCGGCCAGATCGCGCGCGAGCAGCGCATTCTCGACAACGACGCGGATTACGTCGACCCGCAGGACATGCTGGCCGAGCTGCGCAGCGACAATCAGCAACTGACGCGAGAAATGCGCCGGGTCCACGAGCTCTGCGACGAATACGGCGATGTCGCTACCGCAAGCCTGCTGGAAAACTGGATCGACGAGACGGAACGGCGGATCTGGTTCTTGTACGAGACCGGCCGCGACGGCCCGAACTCGTAAGCACCTGGCATGGGATGCGGCCGCAAAGCGAAGCGGGCCGCCGCGCAGCGACGACGCGGAAGCGAGGGAGATCCTCGCGTCCGCGTATTGCTGTCTGATCGTCTTCGCATTGATCGACCAGGGCGCACGCCACCTACCCGTCGGTCGTGAATCCCGCAGCAGCGTTTCACATCGTGCGGATGAAACAATGGCGCTGCATCCTCGAAAGATGACTGGACGCGGATCTCTATAGGCTTGACCGCATCCATGACCGGCAGGCCGGTCATACGTACAAGGGTCAAGCCATGACGGATATGTCGAACTCGAAGGCGTCGCTCGGAAGGGCCGTTCACGCGATCAGCGGAAAATGGGGCTGGTTCGTTGCGCTGGGGGTCGGTGAACTGATCCTCGGCGGCATTGCGTCGGCCAATCTGATGGCAGCAAGCCTCGCTTCCGTGCTCGTCATCGGCGTCACCATGGCAGTCGCCGGGATCTTCCAGATCGTGCATGCCTGTTCGGTGCACGGCCTGCGCGGCTTCCTGTTCTGGCTGCTCGCCGGAATCGTCTATGCCGCTGCCGGAGCCGTCATTCTCTATGATCCGCTGCTCGCGTCGTTCACGCTGTCGCTCGTGGTGTGCGCCTTCCTCGTCGTTGCCGGTGCGACACGGATCTGGGCAGGTTTCCATATCCGGCCGGCGGCGGGCTGGCGCTGGGTCGTGGCAGCCGGCGTTGTGACGTTCTGCGTCGGCGCCATGCTGATTGCGGTCTTGCCCGCCGTCGGCCTGTGGCTGCTCGGTGCGATGCTGGTCGTCGATCTGGTCTTCCAGGGTTGGGGCTTTATTGCATTCGGGCTCGCGCTCAGAAGTCGGGCCTCGCGGCATTCGGCCGAACCGGCGGCGGTGTGAGCCATGATGACAGGGTCGACATTCACGCGGCACCGGGAGATCGCCTGGCGCAGCGGTCGCACGAAATCGACATCGCGGCTGGTTGCCGAGGAGAGCGCCATCGCGCTCACCTACAACGGATCGACCCATGCCGTGATGATGGGAACGCCGGCCGATCTGGAGGATTTCGGTGTCGGCTTTAGCCTCACCGAGGCGATCATCGATCGCGCAAGCGAGATCAGGAGCATCGAGCTGATCTCGAACGAACTCGGCATGGAAGTGCGGATGTGGCTTGGGGGGGACCGCGTGACGACCCTGGCCGCGCGGCGCCGCGCCATCAGTGGTCCGGTCGGGTGCGGTCTATGTGGCATCGAAAGCCTTGAACAGGCGCGTCGCACGCCATCGCGGGTCGGAGGCGATGCCATTGCCTTTCACGCGCGGGACCTGCTGAACGCCATGCATGCGCTGTCTCCGTTGCAGGTTTTGAATCAGCACACACGATCCGTTCACGCGGCAGCCTTGTGGCGCCCTCGCACGGGCATTGCCGTGATCAGGGAGGATGTCGGCCGGCACAACGCGCTCGACAAGCTTGCCGGCGCAATCGCCCGCGACGGCAAGTCAGCCTGCGACAGCGCCGTGCTGCTGACGAGCCGCGTTTCGGTGGAGATGGTGCAGAAGGCTGCGATGATCGGCGCGCCGGTCGTTGTGGCCGTTTCCGCGCCGACCGCGCTCGCGATCCAGACCGCGAACGAGGCGGGAATCACGCTACTCGCCGTCGCCCGCGATGACGGATACGGCGTGTTCACGCATCCGCGCCGTGTTCTGCTGCCTGACGAGGCCGCGCCGCGCGCCGGCTGCTGACTTCAGCGGACCGGCGAATATGGCCATGCAAACTGCAGCACTGGAGCCCCTGGCCGGGACAAGCGTCGAAGCCTGTGCGCCGGAACGATCGCTGCTGGTTGCCTCTGTGCTGAGCATGTCGGGCGGTTTCCTCGACGCGTTTACCTGGCTGTCACTCGGCGTCTTCGCGAGTTCGCAGACCGGTAATGTCGTCTTCCTCGGAATCTATGCGCTATCAGGGCAATGGCAGCGCGCGCTTCATCATCTTCTTCCGCTCGTGGCCTTTGTCCTGGGAGCGTTGGTGGCGGTTCGCACCCGGGCGGCGTTATGTTGCCTCATCGGAGAGATCGTCTGTCTCGCCGCGACGATGCTGTTGCTTCATCGCGTTTCGGATGAGATCACGATCCTCGTCATCTCTTTTGGCGTCGCGCTGCAGTCGGCAAGCTTCAGACAGGTCGGTCACTGGAAATACCTCTCGGTCACGGTCACCGGCAACATGCTCCGCGCCATGGATCAGTTCGTTGCGGCGCCTGATCGCGATGCGGCGCGCGGCGCCGGAACCATGCTCACGCTCTGTTTGGCGTTCCTGCTAGGGGCGGCCGTCGGCGGTTGCGTGACGAAATGGTTGGGAACCTGGAGTCTCGCTCTGCCGATTGCATCGTCGGTGTACGTGCTCTGGCTCTGCCGCCAGCGAAGCCATTCGCGCTGACGTCGCGCTCGCTCGCTGCGGGTCGAGGCGTTCACCATGCCATTCGGCAAAAGGACGTTCCTTCGCGGAAGCGCATGCGCCGTCCCCGCGGATAAGCTCCCGGGTGCGGCCGCGGCCCTTAAGGTCGACAACATTCCGCAGCCGGCCGCACGCGCGCCGGCGGCCGCGAACCGGGCGTGAGCGAACGGGAGTCTATCCGATGGATCCGACGGCACTCCTCCTGTCGCGGCTGCAATTCGCCTTCACCATCTCGTTTCACATCATCTTCCCGGCATTCACGATCGGGCTTGCCGCCTGGCTCACCGTGCTGGAAGCGATGCACCAGTACAGCGGCAAGCCGGTCTACCGGACCCTGTTCGCGTTCTGGCTGAAGATCTTCGGCGTGGCATTCGGCATGGGCGTCGTATCGGGCGTGGTGATGGCGTTTCAGTTCGGAACGAACTGGAGCGTGCTCTCGAAGATGTCGGGTCCGATCCAGGGCCCGCTTCTGTCCTACGAAACATTCACCGCCTTCATGCTGGAGGCGGGCTTCTTCGGCATCCTCATCTTCGGCCGGCCCCGGGTGTCGCCGTGGTTCTACCTGTTCTCGACCGCGATGGTTGCGCTCGGAACCACGCTGTCGGCGTTCTGGATCATGGTCAACAACAGCTGGATGCAGGTGCCGACCGGCTACGTCCTGCAGAACGGCCAGTTTGTGCCTGATGACTGGGCGCAAATCATCTTCAATCGCGTGGTCTGGGTCCGGTTTCCGCACATGCTGCTGGCGTCCTACCTGACCGGCGCGTTCTGCGTGGCGGCGACCGGCGCGTGGTATCTGCTGCGGCGGACCTATCGCGCCGAGGCACATGTGATGCTGCGGATGGGCCTCGCGCTCGCGGCAGTGCTGCTGCCGGTCCAGCTCTTCATCGGGCATCTCGTCGGTGACTACGTCCACGACTACCAGCCGGCCAAGTTCGCCGCGATCGAGGCACGCTGGCATGACGAGCAGCCGGCCTCGGAGGTGCTGATCGCAATTCCCGATTCGAGCACCGAATCGAACAAATACGCGATATCGATTCCCGTGCTCGGCAGCATCATCGGCAGCATGAGCCTGACATCGAAAGAGGTCGGCCTGACCAGCTTTGCGCCGCAGGACCGGCCGCCGGTGACGATACCCTTCTTCGCCTTCCGCATCATGGTCGGCTGCGGTTTCGTGATGCTGGGGCTGGCTTGGCTTGGGACTTGGCTCGGCCTCAAGCATCGGCTCGATCGGAGCCGCCCCCTGCTGTGGGGCATCTTCCTCAGCTTCCCGCTGCCGTGGATCGCAATTCTCACCGGCTGGTACACCGCGGAAGTGGGGCGCCAACCATGGACCATCTACGGCGTGCTCCGCACTGCGGACGCCGTGACGCCGTTCCTGACCGCGTCGGCTGCGTTGGCTTCCCTGATCCTGTTCGTCGCGGTCTACGCCTTCATCTTTTCGTTCGGGACGTATTACATCTATCGGCTGCTGCGTGCCGGCCCGGCGGGACTCGGCGGCAAGCCGCTCCTCGCTCCCGTGCCCAATCGGCCGATGTCGCTCGCCGATCAGGTGCCGACCGCCCGCAGCTATCTCGAGGCAGGAGAGTAACCATGGTGATGTACTGGGTTGCCCTTCTTGCCATCAGCATTCTGATCTATCTCCTCCTCGACGGGTTCGATCTCGGCGTCGGCATGCTGTTCGGTGTGGCCGGCAGCGAGGCGAAGCGGCATGCCATGCTGAGCACGGTCGCTCCGGTCTGGGACGGCAATGAGACCTGGCTGATCGTCACGGGCGTGATCATGTGGGGCTCGTTCCCCGTTGTCTACGCCATGGTGATGTCGGCCCTCTATATCCCTGTCGTCGTGATGCTGCTTGGATTGATCCTGCGCGGCGTGGCCTTCGAGTTTCGCGGCAAAGCCCTCCGTTCGCGCTGGGTCTGGGACGTCGGTTTCGTCGCGGGTTCGTTCGCCGCCAGCTTCATGCAGGGCGCGATGGTCGGCGCTCTCGTCGAAGGACTTCAGTTCTCCAACGGCGATTATACCGGTGGAACGCTCGGCTGGCTGACCGCCTTTTCCGCCCTGTGCGGCATCGGACTCTGCTTCGGCTATTCGCTGCTCGGGGCCTGCTGGCTGGTGAGGAAGAGTGATGGTCCCGTTCGGGATGCCGCGCGGAGCCAGATCCCGCCGCTGGCGACCGGCGTCCTGGTGTTCCTGGTCGTCGTCTTTGCATATGCGCTTGCCGAGCATCTTCCGATTCTGCAGCGCTGGACCGACCGGCCCTATCTGCTCGTGTTTCCCGCGATCGGCGCCGGTGCGGCCGCGATGCTGGCCAAGAGCATCCTGGTCCATGACGATTATTGGCCGTTCCATATGGTCGCGCTGATCTTCGTGGCGGCTTTCGCCACGCTCGCTCTGTCGTTCTGGCCCTACATGATCCCGTTCGTCATCACGATCGACGAGGCCGCGGCGCCTCATGCAAGTCTCGCCTTCATGTTCTGGGGCGCCGGCCTGGTCGTATTCCCGCTGATGCTGCTCTATGTCGCCGTCGGTTATCGCGTTTTCCGCGGCAAGGCGGCCCCAGCGGCCGATCACTACTGACCGCTGCACGGCTCGAAAGGCGAACAAAAAGAAAGGCGCCGGTTTCGGCGCCTTCCTCGTTCTGGTCCCTATGTGGCTTTGCTTCAGGATTTGGGCATGACACCGGGGCTACTGTCCGGCCATTGGGCGATCAGCTTCTCGTCGATGTTGAAATGCTGGGCTACCAGCGTGGCCGGCGTGTGTGTCAGCCAGTTGGAGAGCGACACCTCCTCGTAGCGGGGCGCACGGAACACGCCGACGAACTGCAATTCGGTGTCGCCGACATTCTCGACATAATGGCCGAGATTGCGCCGGACATAGCCGATGTCGCCGGCCGAGAAATCCGTCGTCAGCGCGTTGGGGCCGGTGTCGAACACCGTCATCCGCGCCTTGCCTTTGATGTAGTACTGCCACTCGTCGGCGTTCGGATGCCAGTGCATCTCCCGGACCGCTCCCGGCGGCATCGTCACCAGCGCCGCGGCGACGGTGGTGGCCACCTTGAAGTTGCTGCTGTCGGCGACGCGGATGCTGCCGGCGGAGCTCTCCTTTACCGGCGCCGAACTGCCGAGCGAATGGATGAACGGATAGGGCGGTGCTTCGGCATGCTTGGCGACTGCGGCACGATCGGCGGCGAGATCGCTGGGCAGCGTGCCCTGGAAGATCCAGCGATTGTGCAGCGGGATCTTCGCGAAAGCGTCGGCGGGGACGCCGAAATTCTTCCCGAGTATCTCGGGCGGCGTATGGGCGAGCCAGTCCGTCACCAGCAGCGTGTTGAACTCATTGGCGTGGCCGTCGTCGAAACAGATCACGAATTCGCAACCATCAGGCCCCAGGCCTTGCAGCGAGTGCGGTGCGCCCGGTGGGAAATACCAGAGGTCGCCGGCCTTGAGGTCGCCGACATAGGGGCGCCCCTGCGTGTCGAGCACGGTGATGCGGCAGCTGCCGTAGGTCATGATCGCCCATTCGGCCGCCTGATGCCAATGCAGCTCGCGGATGCCGCCGGCGGACAGCCGCATATTGACGCCGGAGATTTCCTTCGAGATGGCGAAGTCCTCGACGGTGACTTGCCGTGCCCAGCCGCCATTCTGGATGCGCCTCGGCGCATTGTTGAACGAGGCCCAATCCATCGGCAAGCCACCGACGTCGGTCGCCGGCGGGCTTTGTGCGGAGGGGAATTGCTTGCCCAGTTCGGGATTCTGCGGACCGGGATCAGTCAGGCTTCCGGGGCTCTTGGCGTTGACGGCGCCTTGCGGCGGCTCGTCCGGATTGCCGAAGGTTGCGGCCTGCGCACTGGAACCGACCATGGCGGCGCCTGCCGCGGACATGGCCAGCAAATCACGTCGTGAAAACATCTTGGGTCGCTCCTGAAAACTGTCGAAAGCCCTCCCGTAGCGACGGGGCTCCGGCCGACAAACCTAGTTTCCGCTTGCCGCTTCTGCTTCCGCGAACGGCGCTGTTTTTGCCGGAATGCATGGCTGCTTCGGCCCGCCGCCCGGGATCGAACGTGTGCAATTGCGAAATTCGGCTTCGTTCTGAAAAGACGGCTCTGCCTGCGCGATCCTTAACTGAACCGGAGAATTGCCATATCGAGAGATATCGAGATGACCACGAAATCGGTTCGTCCCTATCGCGAGCCCGCCGGCGGCTGGGGCGCACTCAAGGCGCTCAGCGAGGCGCTTCTGGTGCAGCGGGCGCCGCTGAAAGGTGCAGCGACGCTCAGCCGGATGAATCAACCGGAGGGTTTCGATTGCCCCGGCTGTGCCTGGCCCGATCCGAAGCATACCTCGTCATTCGAATTTTGCGAGAACGGCGGCAAGGCGATCGCCTGGGAGACAACATCGAAGCGCTGCACGCCGGAATTCTTCGCCGAGCATACCGTCACGGAGCTCGCGGGCTGGAACGATTACGATCTCGAAATGGTCGGGCGGCTCACTCATCCGGTGGCCTACGACGCCGCATCCGACCGCTATCTCCCGATGGCGTGGAGCGATGCATTCGACATGATCGGTCGCGAGCTCAAGGCCTTGCCGGATCCGAACATGGCGGAGTTCTACACGTCCGGGCGGACTTCGAACGAAGCCGCCTTCCTCTATCAGCTCTTCGTGCGCGAATACGGCACCAACAACTTTCCCGACTGCTCGAACATGTGCCACGAGGCGACCAGCGTCGGCCTGCCGTACTCGCTGGGCGTCGGCAAGGGCACCGTGCTGCTGGAGGATTTCGACAAGACGGATTGCATCTTCATCTTCGGCCAGAATCCGGGCACCAACAGCCCGCGGATGATGACCAGCCTGCGCAATGCGGCACGCCGCGGCGCGTCCATCATCTCGTTCAACCCGTTCCGTGAGCGGGCGCTGGAGCGCTTCCAGGCGCCGCAGAGCCCGGTCGAGATGATCACGCTGTCGTCGACGGCGATCAGCTCAAGACTGTTCCAGGTGCGGGTCGGCGGCGACGTCGCCGTCCTCAAGGGGATCATGAAGATTCTGGTGGAAGCCGACGAGGCCGCTCGTGCCGCCGAGCAGCCGGAGATCCTGGACTGGGATTTCATTCGCGGCCACACCATCGGCATCGAAGCGCTGATCGATGATCTCAAGCGCACGCAATGGCCGGACATCGAACGTCAGTCCGGCCTGACGCGCGAGGACATGGAATATGCGGCCGGCGCCTATATGAAGGCCGAGCGCGCCATCCTCGTGTACGGAATGGGCATCACCCAGCACTGGCGCGGTGCGAACAACGTCCAGCAGATCGCCAACCTCGCGCTGTTGCGCGGCAATGTCGGGCGCGATGGCGCCGGCGTATGCCCGGTTCGCGGTCATTCCAACGTGCAGGGCGATCGGACCGTGGGAATCACGGAAGTTCCCAAGGCGGACTTCCTCGAGCGCCTGGAGCAACGCTTCGGCTTTAAGCCTCCGGCCGCGCCGGGACACAACGTGGTGACCGCGTTGGAGGCCATGATCCGCGGCGAGGTGAAGGCCTTTTTCGCGATGGGCGGCAATTTCGCCGCGGCCATTCCGGACTGGCAGGCGACGCGGGCTGCGCTTGGCAAGCTCGATCTGACCGTCCACGTCTCAACCAAGCTCAACCGCAGTCACCTGATCCACGGCCACGCCGCCCTGATCCTGCCGTGCCTCGGGCGCACCGAGATCGATGTGCAGCAATCGGGGCCACAGTCGGTCACGGTGGAGGATTCGATGTCGATGGTGCATGCGTCCGCCGGCCGCAACAAACCGGCATCGGAGCATCTCCTCAGCGAGATCGCGATCGTCGCCGGCGTCGCCAAGGCGACGCTGGGCGAGCGCACGGTGGTCGACTGGGACGGCTTCGTCGCTGATTACGACCGGATTCGCGATGCGATCGAGGCGGTGTTCCCGATCTTCCAGGGCTACAACGCCCGCATCCGCGTCCCCGGCGGCTTCCATCTTACCTCGACGGCACGCGAGCGCATCTGGGCGACGCCGTCGGGCAAGGCGAACTTTTTGGTCTTCCCGGGTTGCGGCGAGGACCCGCCGCAGAGCGATCCCGATTTCCTGTGGCTCACCACCATACGCAGCCACGATCAGTACAACACGACGCTCTACTCGATGTCCGACCGCTATCGCGGCGTGTTCGGCCAGCGCGACGTGGTCTTCCTCAACGAATACGAGATGAGCAAGCGCGGGCTTGCCGACGGCGACCGCGTCGACCTGATAACCGCCTCGACCGATGGCGCCGAGCGGATCGTGCGTAACTTCCGCGTGGTAGCCTATGCCTTTCCGACCGGCTGTTGCGCGGCGTACTATCCGGAGACCAATCCGCTGGTGCCGCTCTATGCCCGTGATCCCCTGAGCTTCACGCCATCATACAAGGGCGTCCCGATCCGCCTGGTGCGTGCGGCCGCGGCAGGGGAATAGCGGCACCGCCGGAGTCACATATCCGCGTGAAGGTCGCAGCGCGGCGGATCGACGGGGATGGCGATGGGCAGCGTAAACCAGAACCGGGCGCCACTCGTACCATTGCTTTCAGCGCCGATCCGGCCGCCATGCGCTTCGACGATTGACCGGCAGATCGGCAATCCCATGCCCATGCCGCTGTCCTTGGTCGTGAAGAAGCTGTCAAACAGACGATTTGCATGCTGGGCGGCGATGCCGGGACCGTTGTCCTCCACCGAGCAGCACAATGTTGCGGCGTCCTGTGTGACCGTGCTGATGACGATCTTGCGATCGTCATATCCGGCCTGCGTTATTGCCTGCGCCGCGTTGATAGCGAGATTGACGATCACCTGCTGGAGTTGGGTGCGATCTCCGAGAACCAGCGGCGCGCCCGGATCGGGCCGGTGCAGGATCGTCACGCTGCGGGATTCCATCTCGTGTTGAAGGAAAAGAAGTGCTTCGCGGATGATCTCGTCAAAGGACAGCAATGCCTGCTCGGGGGCTTTCCGGGAGGCCATCCCGTGAACGCGCGCCACGATGTTCGCGGCGCGCTGGGTATCCACGACGATGTTCTCGATGGTCTTGCGGATCTCGAGGATATCGGGCGTGGGCCTGTTCAGCCACCGTAGGCCGGCGGCGCCGTTGGTGGCGATGGCGGCCAGCGGCTGATTGACCTCGTGCGCGATCGACGCGGTGAGCTCGCCGAGCATCGAGACGCGCGCGGCATGCGCGAACTCGGCCTGTACCTGCTGGAGCTTCTGCTGGGCGCGAATGCGTTCGGAAATGTCGATGGTAACGACCAGGCTTGCTTCGAGATTGTCAATGGGGCCGACGCGAGCCGTCGTAAAGAGAACGTCGACGATGCGGCCGTCCCACGTGACCATCTGGGTCTCTTCCTCGAAATTCGTTTCTCCGCGGAAGCGGGACTCGATAGCCCGGCGGAACGTATCTGGACGTTGCTTCCAGGTCTCGGCCATGGAACGTCCGACATAGCCTTCCCCGAAACTCTGGATGGCCCGTTCGTTGGCCTCCTGAATCGAGAGTGCGTCCATGCAGGTCCGGAGGAAATCGGGATGGCTATCGAGATAGAGGCCCAGATCGGTAACGCCCTCGGCGCGCAACTTTCGGAACAGCGCCATCAGCCTGCTGGTGTCGAGCTGCCGAAGCGCGATCGGCATCCGGCTGAACAAATGGCGGTAACGCTGCTCGCTCCGCTCCAGCTCGGCATGGGCCTTCTTCTGCGCGGTGATGTCCATGACCGCGCCGACGAGCGTCAGCGAAGCGGCCAGAAAAGCGGCGAAGGCAATCGCCGCGAAATTGTCTCCGAGCAGCGAGCAGGCGAAGGACAGCAAGGTCAAAACAAGGCTACCCCAAGCCCACAGCAGAATCCGATCCTGTATTGTGTGGATCGGCAGCAAACGGCGCCACCATCGACGAGGCTGTACGGGGTCGGAGCCATCCAGGCATTCGAGCGTCATGCAAAAGGTTTACCGCCCCGCCGGAGGCCGGTCTTTTGCCTTTTCGTCGGCGCTTTGTCAAAACGCACGAAGCTGTGATCGAGCTGGCATCATGCCGCCAGTTAACTACTCAAGCGGATTCATGGCGCAATCCAGTATCCGCTTCGCGCGTGGCTGGAGTGGATGTCTCGGCCGACCGCGGCTTGCGTCCGGTGAGCCAATTGCTGAGCCGGTCCAGATAGAGATAGACGACGGGCGTCGTGTAGAGCGTCAGGATCTGCGATAACATCAGACCGCCGACGATAGTGTAGCCGAGCGGCTGACGCAGCTCGGCGCCGGTGCCGGAGCCGATCATCAGCGGTACGCCGCCCAGCAGCGCCGCCATCGTCGTCATCAGGATGGGGCGGAAGCGCAGCGTGCAGGCCTGGTAGATCGCCTCTTCCGGGCTGAGCCCGTGCTGGCGCTCCACCTCGAGGGCGAAATCGACCAGCATGATGCCGTTCTTCTTGACGATGCCGATCAGCAGGATGATGCCGATGATGGCGATGACGCTGAGATCCACGTGGACCGCCAGCAGCAAGAGCAGCGCGCCGATGCCCGCCGACGGCAGCGTCGACAGGATCGTAATGGGGTGGATCAGGCTCTCATAGAGCACACCGAGGATAATGTAGATCACGATCAGCGCCGCGCCGATCAATAGCGGCGTGCCCGACAGGGAGGACTGGAATGCCTGCGCATTGCCCTGGAACGAAGCTGTTAGCGAGGCGGGCTTGCCGGTGCTCTTCTCGATGTTCTGGATCGCCGCCACCGCGTCGCCCAGTGCGACGCCGGGCTTCAGGTTGAAGGAGATTGTCACCGAGGGGAACAGGCTCTGGTGGTTGATCAGGATCGGCGCGGGCTTGATTTCGCTGTGAACCAGCGTGCTCAGGGGGACCTGCTGGCCGGTGGCCGAGTTCAGGTAGATGTCCTTGAGCGCTTCGGGGCCGTACTGAAAACGTGGGTCGACCTCCATCACGACATGGTACTGGTTCAGCGAGGTGAACATCGTGGAGACGATGCGCTGGCCGAATGCGTCATCGAGCGTGTTGTCGATCGTCGTGGGCAGGATGCCGAAGCTCGATGCGACCTCGCGATTGACGGTGACCTCCAGCCTCGGGCCGGCATTGGCCTGGTCGCTCGCGACGTCGGTGATGAGGTCGAGCGCGCGGAGCTTCTCCAGAAAGATCGCCGACCAGTTGGTGAGCTCGTTGGAATCGGCGTCCGTCAGCGTGTACTGATACTGAGTCTTCGACAGCCGTGCGCCGATGGTGATGTCCTGCGCGGCCTGCATGTAAAGCCTGATGCCCTGAATATGGGCAAGCCGAGGCCCTAGCCGCTCGATGATCTGATCGGCGCTGGCCTTGCGCTCGGGCTTCGGCTTCAGGACGATGAAGATGCGTCCCTGGTTGAGCGTCGCGGTCGGGCCGCCCGGGCCGATATAACTCGCCACCGACTGGACCGCTGGATCCTTCGAGAGGATATCGACGACCGCCTGCTGGCGCTCGGACATCGCGGGGAAGGAGATGTCCTGTGCGGCTTCGGTGATGCCGACGATCTGCCCGGTGTCCTGCTGCGGGAAGAAACCCTTCGGTATGATGACGTAGAGGTAGCCGGTCAGCGCGATGGTCGAGAGCATCACCAGCAGCGTCACGAAGCGATGGCGCAACACGATTCGCAGGCCTCTCGCATACAGTGCGAGCAGGGCATCGAAGCCGCGTTCGAAGGCGAGGTAAAGCCGGCCGTGCTTCGCCCGCGAGTCGTCCTTCAGCAGGCGCGCGCACATCATTGGCGTCAGCGTCAGCGAGATGAGGAGCGACAGCAGCAGCGCGGCGGTAATCGTGATCGCGAATTCCTGGAACAGCTTGCCGACATAGCCGCCCATCAGGAACAGCGGGATGAACACCGCGATCAGCGACAGGGTGATGGAGACGATCGTGAAGCCGATTTCGCTGGAACCTTTGAGCGCGGCCTCCATCGGCGTCATACCCTGCTCGAGATGGCGCACGATGTTCTCGATGACGACGACGGCATCGTCGACCACGAAGCCCACCGCGATCGACAGTGCCATCAGCGAGAGGTTGTCCAGGCTGTAGCCGAGCACGTAAAGCACCGCGAACGTGCCGACCAGCGACAGGGGAACCGTGATCGCCGGGATGATCGTGGCCCAGAAATTCCGCAGAAACAGGAATATGACCATCACCACGAGTGCGACCGTCAGCATCAGCGTGAATTGAACGTCGGAGACGGCGGCGCGAATGGTGGCGGTCCGGTCGGCGGCAATCGTCACCTTGATCGCGGGCGGAACGGAGGCCTGCAGTTGCGGCAGCAGCTTCTTGATGCGGTCGACGGTTTGGATCACGTTGGCGCCGGGAACGCGCTGCACCGCCAGGATGATGGCGCGATCGTTGCCGTACCAGCCGGCCAGGAGGTCGTTCTCGGGCCCGTCGACCGCCGTACCGATGTCGCGTATCCGCACCGGTGAGCCGTTGCGATAGGCGATGATGAGGTCTTCATAGGCGGCGGGCTTGAGCAACTGATCGTTGGTGTTCAGTGTATAGGTAACGCGCGGGCTGTTGAGCGTGCCCTTGGGCAGGTCGACATTGGCGCCGGCGATCACGTTGCGAACGTCTTCGAGGCCGATGCCGCGCGCGGCAAGCGCCTGCGGATTGACGCGAACGCGGATTGCGGGTTTCTGCTGGCCGCCGATGCCGACGAGGCCCACGCCCGGCACCTGCGAGATCTTCGGCAGCAGGATGTTCTCCGCATAGGCATCGACCGTGGTCAGCGGCAGCGAGTCCGACGTCAGCGCGATCAGCATGATCGGCGTCTCCGCCGGGTTCACCTTCCGGATCGTCGGCGGGTAGGGGATATTCGGCGGCAAGAACGGGCTCGCGGCATTGATCGCGGCCAGCACGTCCACCGCTGCGCTGTCCACCGTGCGCGACAGCTCGAATTGCACCGTGAGCTGGGCCACGCCGAGCGCACTGGACGAGGTGAGCTGAGTGATACCGGGAATCTGGCTGAGCTGCTGCTCGAGCGGAGTGGCCAGCGACGAGGCGATCGTGCCCGGGTCGGCGCCGGGCAGTTGCGCCGAGATCTGGATGGTCGGGTAGTTGACGTTCGGCAGCGCGCCGACCGGCAACAGGGGATAAGCCGCAAGGCCGCACAGCAGCAGGCCCGCCATCAGCAGCGCGGTTGCGATCGGCCGCAGGATGAAGGGCGCGGAAATGTTCATGGGATCGCATCCTGCACGGCGCTCTGCAGGTCGGCTTCGCGCGCGGCCTTGCCGTGCAGCTCGAGAACGCGGCTGCCTTCCGTCAGTCGATACTGGCCGTCGACGACGACAACGTCACCGGATTTCAGGCCCTGGTCGATCAGGGCCTGGCCATCGGTGATCTGGGCGACGTGAACGGGACGCAAGGTAACCGTTTGGTCAGCGGATACGACATAGACATAGCTGCCGTTCGGCCCCTGCTGCACGGCCGAGCCGGCGACAGTGAGCGCATCCTTCTGAATCTCGAGCAGCAGGCGCGCATTCACCAACTGGCCCGGCCATATCCGGTGCTCATGGTTCGGAAACACCGCCTTGAGCTGGACGGTGCCGGTCGTTCCCGCGATCTCGTTGTTGACTAGCAGCAGCGTGCCTTCGTCGAGCTTTGTCTTGTTGTCCTGGCTGTAGGCGATGACCTTCAGGGCGCCCTTTGCGGCGTGCTCCTGGATCATCGGCAGGTCTGCCTGCGGCAAGGTGAACAGCAGCGAGATCGGCTCGATCTGGGTGACGACGACGAGGCCATTGGCGTCGGTCGGATGAATGACATTGCCGACATCGATCTGGCGAACGCCGGTGATGCCGGGAACGGCCGACGAGAGGCGCGTATAGCTCAGCTGGACGTTGGCCTCGTCGATCTGGGCCTGGTCCGCCTTCACGGCGGCCTTGAGCTGCGCCACCTGCGCCGTCTGCGTCTCGATCAGTTGGGGGGTCGCATAGCCCTTGTCGCCGAGTTGATTGTAGCGGGAGAGATTGGCTTCGGCATTCGCGAGCTGTGCTTGGTCCCTGTCGCGATTGGCCGTCAACTGCTCGATCTGGGCCTCGTAAGGACGTGGATCGATCTGGGCGAGCAAGTCGCCGGCCTTGACGGCCTGTCCCTCGGTGAAGGCGATCTTGACGATCTGTCCTTGAATCTGGCTGCGCACGATGTCGGTGTTGTAAGCGATCACCGTGCCGATGCCGTGCAGATAGATCGGAACGTCCTTGCCCGTGACCGTGGCGGCGACCACCGGCACCGCAGCGGGCACGGGTGCGGCTGCCACGGCCGGCGATCGGTCGGTGCCGAAGAACCAGAAGCCCGCGCCGAGCATGATCGCAGCGAGAGTGAGGAGCGCAATGGTGAGGTTCCGTTTCACGGTGATGGTCCTTCTTGATCTCAGGGATTGCCGGAGCCGTCGATCGATGTCGTGCCGTTCAAGGACGTTGTGCCGTTCAAGGGCGTCGGGCCAGCCACCGGCACGGACGGACTGATTCCGGCGCCTCCGATTTCAGTGGCGCCCAGCGGAATTCCGACGCGGCCGACCGTCGATGTCGAGGGCAGGGACGGGACCGCTGCGGTGCTGCCGGCACAAGTGGTCGATGAGGTGCCGGACAACCCGCCGCCGTCGAACAATGCTCCGGTCGATGCGGCGTTGGCGGACCCGGCGCAGGCGCTCGTGCTTTGCGCAGGGTTGATCGGCGAGATGCCGGGCGTTACGATTTCGGTCGATCCCAACGGAATGCCCACTGGCCGCGTGGATTGCGGGTTGAGCGGCGACGTCGCAAGCATGCCGGCGGGAGGCTGCATTCCCGGCGCCGTTGTTTGAGCGATGGCCGCAGCCGGGACCAGCCACAGCATGGCGGTCGCAAGCATCACACCGTTGTATGTTGAATATTGTTGTCGCATGGATGAAAGCTCCGGCCGACTGCGATCGAACAATAGGAAGCTGCGCCGGCGCGGGTATTTCCAGAACGCACGCCCTGCTGCCCGGCTGCACGACGACGAGGCGAATCCGGTGCGTCGTGCATCGCATTCTGTCTTGCGCGACCACGTTCGACGCATCGCCTCGCCGTTGGCCTGAGATAGCCTTCGCTATCTCAGGATGGCCCGGGCGTGTGCGATCTCCCGACTGCACGCGGCGAGGTCGCCGCCGCGATTGGCGGTGCGCGCGCGATCGAGCGAGTCGAGCGCCTCGGTGAAATCGATGCCATTGCCACCAGCTGCTTCCGCGAGCGAGCGGGGCGTGGGTTGATGGCCGCGCAGCGCGCTGAGGCTCTCCGGCTTCCAGCCGTGGGAGCCAGCGTCTCTTTCTATGGCCAGATCGAGCTGGGCCTGGGTTTGCGCGATGTCATCCGTGCAGGTTCCGGCACGAGCCGGCATTGTTGCGTACAGCAGGGCGAAGAGGGCCAAGCTGCACTTTGCGATGGATGTCATTGTTCGATCCTATGCTTGGATTTCGAGTGACGTCAGGAACGTTGCCTTGAATGACAGGGCGCGCATCGATCGTCTTTCGTGTACGAACGCCGGCCGTTCACGCTTGCGAGAGGTCATGTCATGAATGTCAGCGTACATAACGTGAGCCCCCAAAAATGCCTCGCTCAACGGGGCTACGTCCGGAGGATGTTCGAGCAGCGATCGTCGCAGCTCGCGTGTCCAGGCGTGCGAAGTGGCAAGGATAGTTGTTTGCGGAAATACGCAAGCAAGCCTTGAAATTAGTATCGCGTCATTCCAACCCGGAGTGATCCCGACATGAAACACATCAGCGCCAGCCTCGCCTTTGCCGCCGCTCTCTCCTTGTTCTCGGCCGTCGCCCCTGCGCGCGCGGAGCCCCTGAAGAACATCGTCCTGGTGCACGGCGCCTGGGTGGATGGGTCCGGCTGGAAGCCGGTCTACGAGATCCTGACCAAGGAAGGCTTCCGCGTCACCATGGTGCAGGAGCCCGAGACCTCGTTCGCCGACGACGTCACTGCGGCCAAACGTATTCTCGATCTGCAGGATGGCCCGACGCTTCTCGTCGGTCACAGCTACGGTGGCTCGATCATCACCGAGGCCGGCGTACATCCCAACGTCGTCGGTCTTGTCTACGTCGCCGCACATGCGCCCGACGTCGGCGAGGACGAATCGGCACTGGGCAAGAAGACGCCGAGCGTGCTCGGGAAGACCGAAGGCGTCATCAAGATGACCCCCGACAAATTCACCTATCTCGATCCCGTGCAATTCCCGAAACTGTTCGCGCCGGATCTGCCGCGCGAGCGGGCTGAGTTCGTCGCGCGCTCGCAGGTCCCGGCCGCGACACAGGTCTTCAGCACGCCGCTGACGGCAGCGGCGTGGAAGACCAAGCCGAGCTGGGGCATCGTCGCCGGCAACGACCAGATCATCAGTCCGGATCTGGAGCGCTGGTACTACGAGCGCGCCAAGAGCCAGACCACTGTGATCCCCGGCGCGAGCCACTCGGTCTACGAGTCCCGTCCGAAGGAAGTGGCGGCGGTCATCGCCCGCGCCGCGCGCAGCATTCAGTCGCCGGTCACGCGCTGACCGTGCTTTTGCTGGTCCCGACGCACGACCGGCAGAAGGAAGGACGGCGGGAGTGACAGCACTCCCGCCGCCCCGAATATTCCATCCGGAGAATTCCCATGAAAATGATCGAGACGACCAGCTCCGCTCTGAACTGGAAGGTGACGACGGTGAAGCGGGCCGGACTCAGCCGCGACTTGCCGTCCGGCAATCCGGATTTGATGTGGGTCGCGAATTCGTCGACACTGATCTACGGTGAGCGGGATGCGGTTCTCGTCGACACGTTCCTCACCGCCGGGCAGTCGAAGACGTTGCTGGACTGGGTCGTTTCGTGCGAGCGAAATCTGACCACGATCTATGTCACGCACGGGCACGGAGATCACTTCTTCGGCCTGGCGCCGCTGCTCGATCGCTTTCCGCATGCGAAGGCCGTTGCAGTTCCCGAGGTCGTCGAGGAGATGAAGGCGCAGCTTGCACCTGAAGCGCTCGATGGCTTCTGGCGCAAGCGCTTTCCGGGCGAGATCGCAGAGCGTCTGGCCGCGGCTGCGCCCCTCGAAGGCGAGCTTACGCTCGAGGGACACAAGCTCGTCGTCGTCGACATGGGACGAACCGATACGGCCCGCTCAACTGCTCTTCATGTCCCCTCTCTCGACCTGATTGTCGCCGGCGACACCGTGTACAACGGCATTCATCCCTATCTGGTCGAAACCGATACGCAGAGCCGGCTGGAATGGATCGCCGCGCTCGGCCGGCTCGATGCCTTGAAGCCGCGCTTCGTGGTGGCCGGACACAAGAAGCCGGACAACGACGACGATCCGCGCAACATCGCTGAGACCCGTCAATACCTGCTCGATTTCAACCGCCTCGATAAGGCGACGACATCGCCGCGCGAGCTTTACGAGGCGATGCTCGAGCTCCATCCCGACCGTGCCAATCCGGGATCGCTCTGGAGCGGAGCCAACGCCGCAAAGGAGCTGAGGTCGTGACGAGCTGGCAGAACAATCGAGCCGCGCGCGATGCGCGCATTGCGGCAGGAGCCGGCCTTGCCCGCGGCAAGGTCGTTGAAGCACACGACGTCACGCGCCTGCTGGAGGCCGTGGTCCGATCGGGAGACCGGGTTTGCCTGGAGGGCGATAACCAGAAGCAGGCGGATCTCTTGAGCCGCGCGCTGCTGGCGGTCGATCTGTCCAAGGTCAACGATCTGCATATGGTGCAGTCGGGTGTGGTTCTGCCCGAGCATCTGGACCTGTTCGACCGCGGGGTCGCAAAGCGGCTCGACTATGCTTATTCAGGACCGCAATCGGCGCGCATCGCGCGCATGCTGTTCGGCGGCAAGATCGAGCTGGGCGCGGTTCATACCTATCTCGAACTGTTCGCCCGCTACTTCATCGACCTTACGCCGCACGTCGCGCTGATCGCCGCCGTCAGCGCCGACCGCGAGGGAAATCTCTACACCGGCCCGAATACCGAGGACACCCCGACCGTGGTCGAGGCAACGGCGTTCAAGGACGGCGTCGTGATCGCACAGGTCAACGAAATCGTCGACACCGTTCCGCGGGTCGATATCCCGGCGGACCGTGTCCATTTCATCGTCAAGGCCGACAAGCCGTTCTTCGTCGAGCCGCTGTTCACGCGCGATCCGGCGGCGATCACGGAAGGCCAGATTCTGACAGCGATGCTCGCGATCAAAGGTGTCTATGCGCCCTATGGCGTACAGCGGCTTAATCACGGCATCGGCTTCAGCACAGCCGCGATCGAGCTCCTGCTGCCGACGTTCGGCGAGAGGCTGGGGCTGAAGGGCACGATCGCGTCCCATTTCGCGCTGAATCCCCATCCCGCGCTCATTCCGGCGATCGAGTCCGGCTGGGTGCGGCAGATCCACTCGTTCGGGTCGGAGGTCGGCATGGACGACTACATCCGGGCCAGATCCGACGTCTACTTCACCGGTTCGGACGGCTCGTTGCGCTCCAACCGCGCCTTCTGCCAGACCGCCGGTCTCTATGCTTGCGACATGTTCATCGGCTCCACACTGCAAATCGATCTGCAAGGGAACTCGTCGACCGTGACCACCTCGCGCATTGCAGGCTTCGGCGGCGCCCCGAACATGGGGGCGGATGCCCGCGGGCGACGCCATCCGAGCGAGCCCTGGCTGAAGGCCGGAGCAGAGGCCGATCCCGACGGTTCGGCACTGATGCGCCGCGGCCGCAAGCTGGTCGTGCAGATCGGCGAGACGTTCGGCGACAAGAACGTGCCGCTGTTCGTCGAGAAGCTCGATGCGATCGAGCTCGCCGAAAAGCTGAAGCTCGATCTCGCGCCGGTCATGATCTACGGCGACGACGTCACGCACATCATCACCGAAGAGGGCGTGGCAAACCTCTTGCTGTGCCGCACCGCGCAGGAGCGAGAACAGGCCATTCGTGGCGTTGCCGGCTACACCGACGTTGGCCGACGGCGGGACTACGGCATGGTCTCGCGCCTGCGCGAGCGCGGCGTGATCCGCAGGCCGGAAGATCTCGGTATCAATCCGCTCGATGCGGATCGCAGCCTGCTGGCGGCGCGCTCGATCAAGGATCTCGTGCGCTGGTCGGGCGGACTCTACGCGCCGCCCTCAAAATTCAGGAATTGGTGAGGGACCGACCATGGAAGATCTCAACTTTCAACACCAGGTTCGCGCGCGAGCCGGCGGCACCAGGCAACGCGCGATTGTCGGCGTGGTCGCTTCCGGAAATCTGGAAGTGCTGGTCGAGCGGAGCTTGCCGGATGCGGAATGCGTCGTGGACATCAAGACCGCGGCCATAGGCTTCGGAGCTGTCTGGAGCGCCGTGATCGGCGATTTCGTCGAGCGCTATTCGCCGGGCGGGCTGAAGTTCTCGATCAATGACGGTGGTGCGCGTCCCGATACGGTGTCGCTTCGGCTAGCGCAGGCGGTGCGATTGATCGCGGAGGCCGGCCAATGACCGCTCCGCTCAAGGACATCAGCCCGGCCGAACGGGCCCGCAGCACAAGCTTCTACGAGGCGTCGGCCCGCACGCGGCTGGACCTGCTCCTCGACGCCGGCAGCTTCGTCGAGTTCATTGGACCGGAGCAGCGCGAAGTCAGCCCGCATCTGAAGATATTCGACCTTCCCGAGCAGTTCGACGACGGCATCATCGTCGGTCACGGACGGCTTGATGGCTCGCCGGTGTTCGTCGCTGCGCAGGAAGGCCGCTTCATGGGTGGCGCGTTTGGCGAGGTGCACGGCGCCAAGCTGACGGGGCTCCTCCGCGCCGCGCGTCAGATCGGCACGATCCCCGTCCTGATCCTGTTCGATACCGGCGGCGTCCGCTTGCAGGAGGCGAATGCTGGCGAGCTGGCCATCGCCGAGATCATGCGCGCCTTGATGGAAGCCCGCAGCGCAGGCGTGAAGGTCATCGGCCTGATCGGCGGCAGGTCCGGATGCTATGGCGGCGGCGGCCTGATCGCAGGCTGTTGCTCCGCTCTCGCCGTCTCGGAGCCGGGGCGTATCGCAGTGTCGGGCCCCGAAGTGATCGAGACCAATCGCGGCGTCGAGGAGTTCGATTCCCGCGATCGCGCCTTGGTCTGGCGGACCATGGGAGGCAAGCATCGCCGTCTGCTCGGTGCCGCCGATGTCTTCGCCGACGACAATGTGCAGGATTTTCGCGAGGCCGCGCTGGAGCTGCTCGGCCTGGTCGGACCTTTCGGTCTCGACAGACTGAGGGCCGAGCAGCGGCGGCTTGCCGACCGGCTGCGTAGCTTCGGTGACTGCGGCGATGCCGTGGACATCTGGACGGCGGAAGGCATCGCGCATGCCGAGGCCGTTCCAGAGCTGCCGGCCGATCAGTTCATTGCTCTTGCCAACCGGATCGGGAGGACCAGCCGTGACGCTCGATAATATCCTCGCTTCGCTCTTTCCCGACGGCCATGAGGTGAGGAACGACAAGGGCGTCATCCTCGGCTCGGCGACGCTGCGATCCGGCGGCCGGATGCTCGTGCTTGGTGTTGCAGACCGGACGGCGTTAGGCGTCGACGAAGCGATCAGGCTGTCGGGCCACGTCCTGGAGTCGATCGACCGGGACTCCGGGCCGATCCTGGTGCTCGTCGACAGCGACAGCCAGCGCATGAGCAAGCGTGACGAGCTGCTCGGGTTGAACGAGTTCCTCGCCCATCTGGCGAAGGTGCTGATCCATGCGGATATGAATGGCCACCCGACCGTCGGCCTTCTGTATGGTCACTCGGCTGCGGGCGCCCTGCTTGCGACGGGCCTAGCGACGCGCGTGCTGGTCGGACTGCCCGGGGCCGATCCCGCGGTGATGGACCTGCCGTCGATGGCGAAGGTCACCAAGCTGTCGATGAAGGCCCTGCAGGAAAAGGCGAAGTCGACGCCGGTGTTCGCCCCGGGCCTGTCCAATCTCGCACAGATGGGCGCCGTTCACATGACGTGGAGCAATGCCAGGTCGCTTGCCGACCAGTTGGAGGCGCTGCTGGCCGGCATGCCGGCCGTGCAGGATCGGCGGGATGCGCTCGGCAAGGAGCGTGGCGGCCGGCTGAAGGCCACGGAGATCGCGGAGCGCGTTCATGACCTCGCCCTGCAAGCACGGTGAGCGTCCACCGGGTCGTCACGACCTGGTCTTCATCAGCCCCGAAGGCTGGCGCGCGATGCTGGACGCGCGCGACGACCTCGCAGCCGATTCCCTTCTCGCGCGCTGGCCAAAAATGCGGTGGCCAACGATCAGGCGACGCGCCCTGCCATGCGAGGCAACAGGCCTCGCGCTGGGCCTGCCCTTGCCGCCCTCTGCCGGCAAGAAACGGGTCTCTCTCGTGGTCGATATCGACCACGTCGCCTCGGTCGCGAGGCCGCCGTCGCTGCGGCAGGCGCGGGCCTACGCGCCGCGCAACTGGTGGCCGACGCTCGACCGGCTCGACGGGCTGGCGCTTCGCCATGCGGTGGAGGTGCGCGTGTTCGGCAGCCTGGCCTGGCAGTCGCTGACCGGGCTCGACTACGTGACCGACCGTTCCGATCTCGATGTCCTGTTCGAGTTTCACCGCGAAACCGACATCGATCGCTTCGTCGCCGACGTCGCTGCGATCGAGACTGATGCGCCGATGCGGCTCGATGGCGAGTTGATGGGCGCCGACGACGCTGCGGTCAACTGGCGCGAATTCCACAGCGGCACCAGCGAGCTTCTGGTCAAGAGCCTCGCGCGCGTGGTCCTGCTCGGCAGGCATCAATTCATGTCGGGAGCTACGGGATCATGATCACCACGGTCGCAAGAGGCGTGGAACGGCCGGTTCTGCGCCGGGCGCAGATCGCGCCCGATGTCTCCGCGATCGGCGCCGTCGCCGCCGATTGCCTCGTCAAGGAGCTCGAAACCTGGCCTAAGCCGGGGCTGGTGAGCCATGTCGACAACGGCAGCCACGACGACATGGATGCGGGCACGTTTCGTCGCAGTGCTGCGGCCATCAGGCCCTACCTGCAACGCCTGGCCGATGCGGGCGCGCTTGGCTGCGGCATGGGGCGGCTGCGCATCATCGGCCTTGAAGCGGAGCGCGCCATGCTGGCGGCGACCGCGGGGGTCAACACGCACCGTGGCGCGATCTTCGGGCTCGGCCTGCTGTGCGCGGCGGCCGGCGCGAGAGCCGGCGGGTTGGTCGATCCCGGACTTCCGCTTGGCGCTGTCGTGGCGCGCCTGTGGGGCGACAGCATATTCGATGGTCCGGTGCTGCTGCACAGCCATGGCAGCGCAGCCCGCCGCCGCTTTCGTGCGGGTGGTGCACGGATGGAGGCCGCAAACGGATTTCCCAGCGTCTACCGGATCGGCTTGCCGGCCTTGCGCGGAGCGACGCCGATTGCGCTGGAAGATACGGAAGCCGCCCGGGTCGAGGCGTGCTTTGCGCTGATCGCATTCGTCGAAGACACCAACCTCCTGCATCGCGGTGGGCTTGACGGCCTTCGCTTTGCACATGACGCGGCGCGTCGCTTCATCGCTTCAGGCGGCGTCGGCGTGTCCGGCTGGCGTGCGCGGGCGCAGTCGATCCACGAAAGCTTCGTCGCCCGTCGCCTCAGCCCGGGTGGATCGGCCGACCTGCTTGCGATGACGCTCTTCGTCGACGCCCATGAAAGGCCGATTTCATGATGTCTAACGCGATCCTGATGGCGCTGGTGCCGGTCTTCTTCGTTCTGTTGCTGGGATACGCCGCCGGAAAATTCCATATCGTCGACAATCTTCACGTCGACGCCCTCAACGCACTCGTGATGGATTTTGCGCTGCCGGCCTCTCTGTTCGCGGCGACAGCCTCGGCGTCACGCCGTGAGATGATCGAGCAGGTTCCGCTCTTCCTGGTGCTCGGCGTGACGATGCTGCTGGTCTATCTCGCCTGGTATTTTACCGCGCGTGGGGTCTCCAAGGTTTCCCGGTCGGAAGCATCGTTACAGGCGTTGACGATTGGTTTTCCGAATCTCGCCGGCGTGGGCCTTCCGATCATGACCTCAGTCGTGGGGCCGGCCGGCACTGTGCCGGTTGCCGTCGCATTGGCGGCGGGCTCGATCCTCATCAGTCCGCTGACCCTGATCATGGCGGAAATGGGCGCCGCCAAGGCTCGCGGCGAGCAAATGGCGGCACGGCAGGTCCTGACGGCAATTCGGCGTGCGATCACCAAGCCGGTGGTACTCGCGCCCGCGCTTGGCATCCTGTCCTCGTTATCGGATGTGAGCCTCGACGCGTTGGCCCGTGCAAGCCTCGCGCTGATCGGAAGTTCGGCTGCCGGCGTCGCCCTGTTCCTCACCGGAGCCATTCTGTCGGCGCAGTCGTTTCGGCTGGACTGGAAGGTCGTCGCTGCAACGGTGGCTTCGGACATCGTGCGCCCGCTGCTGGCAGTTGCGGTCATTTGCCTCATTCCGATGACGCAGGATGCGGCGAAAACGGCTGTTCTGCTCGCCGCGACACCCTCGGGCTTCTTCGGAATTTTGTTCGCGGTCAACTACCGGCTGGATTCCGCAAGGGCAGGGTCGATGGTCATCGCCAGCACCGGATTCAGCGTCGTGACCCTGGCGATTGCGATCGCGCTGCTCTTTCCCCACTAGGCCGCGGCGATGACGTTTGCGATCCTCTGCTCGGGCCAAGGCGGCCAGCATCGGGACATGTTCGCCCTCACGGGCGACGCGCCGGACGCCGCGCAGCTGTTTGCGCATGGGGCTGCATTGCTGGGTGGCAGGGATCCGCGCGAATTCGTCCGGAGCGAACCTGATGAGGCCCTGCACCGCAACCGTGCCGGCCAGATTCTCTGTACCTTGCAGCCGCTCGCTGCGGCGCGTGCGCTCGCAGATGTCATGCCGCATGGCGTCATCATTGCCGGCTATAGTGTCGGCGAAGTCGCGGCCTGGGGTGTCGGCGGACTGTTCGATGCGACTGCCACGCTCGATCTCGTGGCGCGCCGCGCAGAAGCCATGGATGCGGCCACGCGCGCCGGCGACGGTCTGATCTTCGTCCGTGGTCTTTCGCGAGACGAGATCGGTCGCCTTTGCGAACGTCACGGCGCGGCGATCGCCCTCGTCAATCCCGGCGATGCCTTTGTCATCGGCGGCGGCCGGGAGGCGCTGAGCGGAATTGCCGCAGACGCGCGGGCGATACGCGGCGCAAGGATCGTCGCGTTGCCGGTTGAGGTGGCCTCCCACACTACACGGCTTGCCGCCGCGTCCGCCGTATTTCGTGAGACTCTGCGCTTGGCACCGGTGGTGTTCCCGCCGGGAAGCGGTGCGCGCATTCTAAGCGGAATAGATGCCACTCCGGTTGTGTCGGCCAACAACGGTCTCGACAAGCTTGCCGCGCAGATTTCGCAAACCGTGCAATGGGCAGATTGCCTGCAAGCCTGTGTCGAAGCGGGCGCGACGGGGTTTCTCGAGCTGGGGCCGGGACATGCGCTCAGCAGGATGGTTGCCGAGATCGAGCCCGAGCTTCCGACTCGTTCGCTGGGCGATTTCAGGAGCCTTCACGGTGTCCGCGCCTGGATTGCGCGTCACCTGAGCGCCCAAGCGCGATAAATTCCGAAGAGACAATCGCGCTGCGCGGTGGAAAAAAAGGGGCCATCCTTGGGGGAGGACGGCCCCAAAATGCTCGTATGCCCAGGGAGGAGAAAGAGGCTCGAGCCGTGACTTGGGGGTCTCAGTCACCTAACACACACAGCATCGCCGATCGCGCGGCCAAAGTATTTCACGAACCCCTGTTATTTCTTATTTCGCATGATTCACGTGATTTCCGCGGGCAGCGCGTGGGACACCGTCATGCGTGTCGCAGCGGGATCGCCGAGCCTGGACGAAGCCGACGCGTTCCGGCTGGCGCATCGCCAGCGCGCGGGGGTTTCACCTGTGATCCGCTTGAAGACGGTCGAGAAATGCGCCTGGGTGCAGAAGCCGACGGTCAGCGCCACCTCGGCGAGGACCGTGTCGGAATTCGATAGCAGTGATTTCGCACGCTCGATGCGCTGATGCAGCAGGTATTCCCGCGGTCGGTATCCCGTCGCGGCACGAAACTGGGCCGCGAAGTGCATCCGCGACAGTCCCGCCACCCTGGCAAGGTCGGACAGGGTGATGCCGTGGTCGAAGTTCGTCCCGACATACTCCTCGACGCGCCGCAGCCGCCATTTCGGCAACGCATTGACTTTCGCGTGAGGGAGCTCGCGCCGGGCAATGTGCATTGCCAGCGTCCGGCCAATGCAGCGTGCGAATTCCCGGTCGGCAGAATGGCCGCGTTCGGTCAGTGCTTTCGCAAGCTGCTCGGCAAACGGGTCGCGGAGCAGGACGAGGTCGTTGAGGCCTTCCGGCGCGGCGGGGCCTGCTCCAGGCCGTAGAGGCGGAAAATAACTGCCGGCAGAGACGTGGAAGTGCAGGAAATCGCACGGCGCGTAGAACTGCGCACTGAGCCGCTGCGACGGTGCGCCGATATACAGCGTGCCTGCCGGCATGACGCCGTCGAAGACGGTGTGGCGGCCTCTGGTCAGTTTGACCCGTGTTGTTTTCAAGGCGATGGCCAGGAAGTATCGGTCGCAAGGCGTCGCGGCTTCTTCGTGCCTTATGCCTGTTTGGGTCGAGGTCCAGCGCGAGATCGTGATGTCGTCGGACGCGGTGCCGCCATGTTGGCCGGGCTGGCGCCACCTTCGTTCGAGGGGAAATGCGCGAGACTCTTGCGGGGAAGCCGATTCGCGGCGGCTGGGTTGATACGTCACCCGGGCGCCGGCCGCTTGCATATCAGTAAGCATCGTTCGTCCCCATTTCCTGGATTCGGCTGCCGTCGGGACGGCAGCAGAATGCAATTGGTCCATGTTCGAACGATAGGTGCGACCGCGTCGGAAGGCTCGTTAAGGAAGCTGAAGCGGTATTAGATTTTGCAAGTGCGAGCGGGTGCGACCGCGTGTCGCGAAAAATTCAATTGGAATCAAAGGGATCAAGTGCATGTGTGGAGAGAACACACCGAACGAGGGTGCATGCGGTACTGTCATGTCCGGCCGGCCGTCTTCGTCTGATTCAGGGCAGGCGTGGCGAGGCGTCGAGGCCGGGTGTGAGGCCCGGTGCGATGGCAGCCGCTGGCGGAATGGCGGGTTCGCGCGAATACGGAACCGCTTCCACCTCGGGGGGCTGCTGGGATGTGGCCTGAAGGCAGTTCGCGCGAGGCGGACGTCCCGCGCCGAACAGATCGGCGACGGGATTCACGAAGTTCGTGCGGAATCGCTCAAACCGGCTTTGGGTTTCGCTTGAGGGCTGCCGGATCGTCACCGTCGCCGTCATGCCGGAGACCAGCGGCACCCCCGGAGGCACCGTGTCGATGGCGACGCGAACCGGCACGCGCTGCGCCAGCCGAACCCAGGTGTAGATGGGATCGACGTTGGGCAAGCCTTGGGTGCCGGATGCGGCGTTCGACACGCTGACGCCGCGGGTCACGGTTTTCACATGTCCCTGAAGCGGCTTGGAGTAGCCGACGAGCTGTGCCTCTGCGCGATCGCCCACGCACACGCCCGCCATCTTGGTCTCTTCGAAATAGCCGTCGATCCAGAAACTGTTGGCATCGATGATGGAGACGTTGCTGGCGCCGGTGGTAGCATAATCGCCGACGCGCAGCAGGAGGTTGGTGACGTAGCCGTCGACCGGACTCGTCACGTTGGTTCGTTTCAGGTTCAATTCGGCCTGAGCAAGCTGATGCGCCGCCGCCTCATACGCAGCCTTCGCTTGCAAGGCATTGCCGGCGAAGATCTGCTGTTCCTCCGGCGTCGTTGCGAGGTTGGACAAGCGCTGACGCCGGTTGAACTGGGCCTGCTTCACTTCGAGATCCGCCGCACGCTGGTCGAGGACGGCCTTGCCGACATGGGCGGCCACCTCGAAGTCGAAGGGGTCGATGACGTAGAGCACGTCGCCCTTATGGACGAACTGATTGTCGGTCACCCGCAGTTCCACGATCTCGCCCGAAACCTGCGGCGCGACGTTGGCGACCTGGACGCGCACGCTGCCGTTCCGGGTCCAGGGCGCGGTGACGTAATGCTGCCAGGTCGCGAGCGATATCAAGACGGCGACCAGTGCAATGCCGAGGGTCGCAAGATGTTTGGCCGCGCCGTGGATGAAGCGGCGGGCGCCCTCGCGCAGCGCCTTCGCGGAGGGAGCCACCTGTTCCGGAGGTTTGACGCCGGCCGCGGCGTGATCGCCGGTGTCGCGCGCTACGGTCTCCGGCATGTTCGAACCGTCCACGGTGTCTGCGGCATCCACCGGCGCCTCGGTCGTTGGCTCGCCATGAAGCGGGGCGGCGTTGCGGGGCAGGGTGGCTTCCATGGCTTTTCTCCCTAGAAGAACAGTGCGAGCATGCCGAACATCGCCACGTAGAGGCTGAGTTCGGCCAGCGAAGGGTTGCTGAAGAATCTCGTGAAGCCGACGAAGCGCAGCAGCGGGCGCAGCATCAGGAACGCGAGCATCGCTGTTGCCGCATAGGAGACGATGGGGGCAATCAGCACGCCACCGATGACGAGTTCCCGATAGGTGTTCATCATGGTGATGTCCCTCGGCTGGAGCCGGTCGGAGATTGTGGCGGCATGAACGCCGCACTTGCCGCAATCAGCGCGGCGATGGCTGCACTGGTGGGCAGGTTGCTTGGCGCTCCCGCCTGGTGCAGCGCCCCGGCCGAAGCGAGGATCGCACCGCCGTCCCGCCGGACGAGGGCCTCTCGCGCGGCCTGCGCCGCTCCGGCGAGCGGGCCCTGGCCGACCCGGTCCAGTTCGGCACGGCAACGTCGCAGGGCGTCGGCCTTGTCGAAAAAATGCATGGCCGTGCCGGCGATCTGATCATTGATTGCGGAGGGGCCGTTTGCGGTCACCATCTGTTCAATCCGCGCCGCGTCGCGAAAGGCGGCTTCCTCCGGCGCGAGATGCCGGGCTGGCCCTCTGTCGCGGCGGCTCAGCTCGCGCCGGACCTCTTCCAACAGCAGCCGAATGCGCCGGCCGCATGACAAGGGAGGCAGCAGCAACTGCGCGGCAAAGACGAGGACGGACGAAAGGCAGGCAAAGAAGCTCGTCAGCAGAAACACCTCGCGGTCGTAGCTCTGCGGATTTGTCGGTGCGAGCACCGCGAGCGTGAACACCAGGACGAGACGGCCGAGGGAAGACAGCATCGGGCTCGGCAGCGAGACCAGCAGCGCGAGGCCGATGACGACAGGCGCAAGACCGATCGCCAGCAGCTGAAACTCGGACACCCCATTGAAGACGAGATACTTCAAGATGCCGGCCAGCACGCAGGCGATCGGCATCGCCATCACCGCCACCAGCGTGAAGCTGCGTGGCGCGGGCGAGGTTGAGCCGAGGCCTATGATCACGGCGACGAGTGAAAGGCAGAGCTCTGTTGTCGGCCAGCCCGCCAGCACGAAGAAGATTGCGATCAGCGTGAACGCGATCGCAGCCCGTGCGCCGGCTTCGGCCGCAATGCGGCGCGAACGATAGAGCGGTGCGTGCCATGCACGATAGGGACGCGTCCCTGCACGCAGCGCATCGAGGCTGCTGCGCACTTGCGCGTTCTTGCGGCTGATTTCGATCCGCAGCCAGGATCGGGAAATCGCGATCAGCCCGGCCGCATCCTGGTCCGGATCGTCACCATTCTGCGCCGGAGCGGACGTGGCGGAGAGCGCTGCCAGCATGCGGCCGAGAGAGAACGCGCTGACGAGATCGACCAGCGCGGAACGCGCGGCCGCGGCTCTTGTCGGGCCCACGCTCGATTCCGCCGCTAGGCTCGCGATGTCCGGGCGCAGCGCTGCGATATCATGCAACAGGTCCGCCGCAACGGGTGCGGATGGCGCTTGGCCGCGCTCGGCATTTTGCGCGAGATCCGTGACCCGCCGGTGCAGCGCCTCGATGCGGCTTGCCAGGGCCGGATGATAGTTCGGCGCGGCCAGAACTTCATTTACGAGCGCCACCGCGAGGACCCCGACGCTGATGGCCGCGCCCCGCGCGACGCCGGTCGGGAATACTTGCAGCGGGCTGTCGATCTGCTGAATGGCAATCAGCGCGACCGTGGTGCAGCAGAGAGACGCTGCATAAGCGCGATTGCCGTCGAGCATCCCGACGGCGTAGACGCAAAGGCCGATCCAAATGCCGAGCACCGCGAGCAGGAGACCGTCGGTTTGGGAAAACATGCCGGCGATCGCGATCGATGCCGCCACGCCGATGGCGGTTGCAAGCAATCGGTAGCCGGCCTTTTCCATGCCTTGACCGCGCGTGGGCAGTGCCAGGATCGCCACCGTGAGGGCTGACGACGAGGGCGATTCAAGCTCGAGCCAGAAGCTCACATAGAGGGCGAGAAGCATCGCGAGCCACACCCGCAGCGCAAAGGCCCAGGAGCTCGCCGGAAACCCGGCGAAGACCAATGGGCGCGCCGCGGCGGCAGCATCGGCATTGATTTGCATCGCGCGAGATCCCCATTTCCCTCGGCAGAACAGCCAGCCCCGCCAATGTCGTGATACGCGCGCGAATATGAGGTGCGAGGGGCTCGCCGGTATTTCCGGTTCACCAACCTCGTTGCCGGATTGCACGTCGGGTTGAGGGAAAACGGCGCTCGTCCGCGCCAGCCGCGGGCCGGACTATTGCGGCCCGTTGCCTGCCAGCGCGTCTTCGAGGCAGCGGATGATCTCGTCACCGCTGGAAGGCTTGCCAAGATAGCAATGCGCGCCTGCGGCCATGACGCGCTGACGCACGGTTTCACTCGGAAACGCCGTCATGAAGATGATTGGAAAATGGCGGCCGGCGGCAACCAGCTGGGCCTGCAGCTCATCGCCTGTGATGACCGGCATCTGGACGTCGGCGATCATGCATGCCGGATCGTCTCCCTGCGCCTGCCGCAGGAAGTCCACGCCGGATTCGTAGGCCTGGGCCTCGTAGCCGACCGAACGCACGAGGCTCGCCAGCGATGCCCGAACGCCTTCGTCGTCGTCTACGATCGCAATCACCAAGCTTTTGGCCATGGGGGCGCCTAATCCTGGCCGCGGTGTTCCGCAAGGAAGAGCATCTCCCTCGGCGCGGCCGATGGCGCTTTATGCACCTGGGGCAGTCCCGCCGGAATTATACTCAGGTTTGGTCCGAAGTCCTGCGGGTCTGGGAAACTCCGAGCGCCTCGGCCTTGCGAACGAGGTCGGCGAACGACCGGACCCCCATCTTGCGCATGACGTTCCCGCGGTGGATCTTGACCGTGATCTCGCTGAGGCCGATCAGGGCGGCGACCTGTTTGTTCATCAGGCCGGCGGTGACATGGCCCATCACCTCGCGCTCGCGCGCCGTCAGGGTCTCGTATTGGGCGCGGATGTCCTCCTTGGTCGCGGCTTCGGCCCGGTGCTGCGCATCGCGTTCGAGCGCCGCGGTCACGGCATCGAGCATGTCCTGGTCGCGAAATGGCTTGGAGAGGAAATCGACCGCGCCGGCCTTCATGGCACGCACGGACATCGGAATGTCCCCATGGCCCGTCATGAAGATGATCGGATAGCTGATGCCCTGCCGGACGAGCTGGCCCTGCAGGTCGAGCCCGCTCACGCCGGGAAGGCGGACGTCCAGCACGATGCAGCCGGGGCCGTCGGGCAGCGAGCCTCCAAGCAGTTCGGACGGCGAGCCGTACAGGCGCGTATCGAGGCCGACCGATCGGAACAGGCTGTCGAGCGAGGCGCGGATGCCTGCGTCGTCATCAACGATGATAACGACCGAGTTGAGCGATTGGGCGGGCGATTGCGCGTGGTCTGGTCGTGTCATGGTCTGATGTGTTCTTGGCTGTATGGCAGTGTCAGGCGGAATGTCGCTCCCGCGCCCGGGGTGCTCTCGACCGACAACTCGCCACCGTGAGCTTCCACCGTCGTTCGGCAGATCGCAAGTCCCATGCCCATTCCGCCGCGCTTCGTCGTGAAGAACGGATCAAACAGGCGTGGCATGTCGTCCGGCCGGATGCCGGGGCCGCTGTCCTGCACCTTGATGGCGAGTCTCTCGCCGTCGACGGCGCTGGCGCGCAGCATGACGGTACGGGAACCGCGCTGGTCCGACATGGCCTGGGCGGCATTGACCAGCAGGTTGACCAGCACCTGCTGAAGCTGGATCCGGTCGCCGCGAATTGGCTTCAGGCCAGGCGTCGTCTCGACAGTCAGGACGACGTCGTCATTCGCGAGCTCCCGCGCGACCAGAAGGGCCGCTTCCTGGATGATCTCGGCGATATCGAGACTGTCCTGCTGGGCAGGCGCCTTCTTCAGGAAGGTGCGGATGCGGGCCACGACCTCGCCGGCACGGCGGCCCTGCGCGACGACGTGAACGATCGTGGCCGCGACCTCCTTCAGATCGGGCACGTCGCGCCGCAGCCATCGCAAGCCGGCCTCGCCGCTGGTGACGATCGCCGCCAGCGGCTGATTGACCTCGTGGGCGATAGAGGCGCTGAGCTCGCCGAGGGTGGCAACGCGCGCGGCATGGGCGAGCTCCGCCTGCGCCGCGAGCAACGCATCCTGCGCCTGCTTGCGCTCGGTGATGTCGACGACGAAGGCGAGCACGTTGCGGTCGCCGTCAGGCCCGGAGGGGAAGGTGATCGTGAACAGCACCGGAACCTTGCGTCCGTCGAGCCTGACGAGCTCGGTTTCGCCTTCGTAGAACGGCTCGCCTTCCGCGAACGCGATCAACGCGCCGAGGAAGCTGCGGTCGTTCTCGCCGAGAAGCAGGTCCACATTCTCGATAAAAGTCGAGGCGCCGTTTGCGCCTGCCATCTTTTGCAGGGCCGGATTGACGTCGGTGATTGCAGCGAGCCGGCGGGCATGCCGGACGAAACCGGGATGCCGCGCCAGATGGTCGCGCAGGCTGGCTCCCGCGGTATCCAGCGATTGCAGTGCGGTTCGGAGTTCGCTCCAATCCTCTTCGACGACGCCGATCCGGCTTGCGTCGAACATCCGGCGGTATCGCTGTTCGCTTCGCACCAGCGCGTTGTGTGCGGCCACGCGGTCGGTGACGTCGGTGTGCGTTTCAAGGACTCCGACCGGCTTGCCAAGACGGTCGTGCTGCAAGGCCCATCGGGCATCGACGGTGAGCGCCGCGCCGTCTTTCGTTCGTTGCTGCACGCGGCCTTCCCATCGACCGGTGCCCACCAGGCCCGCTTCGATGACCTCGCGCCGGTCGGGATATCTGGTTTGCAGGAGCGCGTCGGCGAGCTGCCCGACCGCCTCGTCGGCAGACCACCCGTAGACCTGCTCGGCCGTCTTGTTCCAGAAGGTGATCACGCCGCCGCGGTCTCTGACGAAGATCATGTCGTGCGAGAGGTTGAGCAGGCGGGCCTGCGCGGCGAGGCGCTTCGTTGCCGCGTGATTTTGCAGCGCCAGCAAGGTCGTGATCCCGATTGCCGCGAGGCTCACCAGCACACGAAGGGCGGGTGAGGCGATGGTCCGCAGATCGTGCGACAGGAGATAGGCTGTTATCGTCAGGACGACGCAGCCGGCCGCGGCAACGATGGTGTCGTCGCGCCGGTTGGTCTTCGCCGCGAGCAGGATCGCCACGATATAGAGAACCGCCACGGCGCCCTCGAGCGGCGTCAGGACGTCAACCAGGAAAACCGCAAAGGCGAGGACGGCGGACAAGGACCGCAAGCCGGTGCGGCTCTTGGATGAGCCCGTGGTCAGATCATGACGCGTCATCGTCACTTGCAGTCGTTCTTCTCACATCAGCTATCAGCGCGTTGATGCCGCGATTTGATCGCGTTCACAACATCCACCCGCGCGATTTTCGTGCTCTCGTGGAAGACCTGTCGCGCGCTCGATGCGGTGAAACCGCCGGCAAGCGGCATTCCCCGGAAAAACCAGGGAGCTCGCGTGGTCCCGCCGGCGGATGGTGCGCAGAAAGCGCGTCAACTTACCGCAGGCGTCGCGCCGCAAGTTGTGCCCGCAGCCGCGATCCCGCTGAGACGTCGCATCGGTGCGCTCACCCGACGAACAGGTCGTGATCATACCTAGGTATGACGCGGTCAACCCGAGAACCTATAGACGCACCCGCGGGTAGAATGGATCGCGCACACCGCCGAATTACTCTCCTCCCATGGCATTCGGGCAAGCCGGTCAGGCCAGGCCGGATCGAAAACGGGACAAGGAGATTCGACGATGTCGCTGCAGATGTCACGCTCACAGGCGATCAAGGATCATGACGTTCGCGCGATCGATATCTCGGCAATCGATCGCGATCGGCTCGGGCTATCGAAACTCCCTGACCGGTTCGACGAAGGCGGAACAATGCTGTCTTTCGTCCATCTGGACATGGCCCTGGCGGTCGAGCATGCGGCGGACGCCGGACGTTCTGCCGCTCGCGGGCCCCGCTTCAGGCTCTCCGCAAAACTCCTTGCACCGCCGCCTGCCGAGAGCGAACGGGCCTTCGCAGGAGGAGAAGCCGCTGATCCGGTGATGCGGCGCCTGTCCGATGCGCTCGCGGCGACCGAGGCCACGCACGATACCCATTCCGCCATCATGGCCGACGCCCTGCGGCTTGCGATCCTCACCCGGACGTTCAGTCGGCAGGCTCCCAGCGCACGGGCCGAGCTCGATCAGGCCGACGCCATTCGCGAGGGGGATGCTGGAAGGACCGTACGGTCGCTGCAGAATTGGCGTCTCAGGCGCGTCCTGCAATATGTCGACAAGAATCTGACTGCAAAGATAACGCTTCAGGACATGGCCGCCGTCGCCGGCCTGAGCAGGATGCATTTCGCCGGGCAATTCCGTGCGGCCGTCGGCGTGCGACCTCATGAATATCTGCTGAGGCGCCGCATCGAGCGCGCCCAGGAGCTGCTCAAGCAGGCCGAAATTGCGCTCGTGGACATCGCCCTGACCGTGGGTTTCCAGACCCAGGCGCATTTCACCACGGTGTTCAAGCGCTTTGTCGGCGATACGCCGTATCAATGGAGAAGCGCTTATCTCGCGCAAATTATGCCGCTGCCGTGCGCAGGAGCAGGTCCGTCATGATCAACATTGGCATTCAAGCCCTGCTCCTGTCGCATGCCAGTCTTCATTTGACGCTGACGCATCATGAATTGATGGAGATGATCGAAATTCTCCGTGCTCTCGGCAATTCGTACCGCCTCGCTGCGTCAGAGCCGGGAAGCGGCTTTCTCTATGGACGCCTCGCCTTCAACTTCTGTCGAGGCGCTGTGATGTGGGCCGCGCGGTAGGCGGCACTTCGGTGGCACCCCGGCGTCGGGTATCTACAGCAGCGACTGTTTGCTGTGCGCGCCCATATCATTCGACCCTTGTGCAGGCCATCAGGCTCCGGATTGTGAAGAGGATATGCCTTATTCAGATGCCTTGGCGAACTGCGGCACCTTGGTCTCGGATTTTGCCAACCAGATGCTCGCAAGCAAGACGATCGCTGCCAAAGCCGCTGTCACGCCGAGCAAGAATTGCCAGCCCGCCTGCTGGAGCAGCCAACCGGATAGAAGCGCGCTGATGGCGGTTGATAGGAATACTGTTTGATCGTGCAGCGCTTGAGCCTTGGCGCGCTCTGAAACGTGATAGTTTCCGGTCAGAAGCGTGCTTCCGCCGACATAGAGAAAATTCCAGCCAACCCCCAGCAGCACCATCGAAACCCAGAATGCACTCACGCCAGTTCCAAGAAGTGCGGCCGCGGCAGCGCAAGCGAGCATCAAAAGCGCGCCGAGCCGGATGATCGTGGTCGAGCCTGCGCGCTTGATCAATGCCCCCGTCGCCAAGGACGGGGCGAACATTCCCAAGGCATGCCATTGGATCACGAACGCAGCATCGGCATATGTGTGATGATGGGAGATCATCGCGATTGGAGCCGATGTCATCAGCATATTCATGCCGGCATTTCCGAAGGCACTGCTGAGAACGGCCATGATGAACCCCGGCTGGCGTGCGATCTGCGAAATCGGGCGGCTTTCGGTTTGCTCCGACTCATCGTGGGATGGCAGTAAATTCAGACGAGCCTGAACCATCAAAGCGACAAGCGCCAGGCAGGCGAGAAACAAGTATGTCCCTGCGAACTGGACCGCAAAGACATCTTTGGTCAGTTTCGCTATTTCGGGACCCGCGATTGCCCCCACGATCCCGCCAGTAAGGACGAGTGAAATGGCGCGTCCGGCGCGCTCGGGGCCGCTCATCTCCGCGGCGGCAAACCGATAATATTGGCCGAACGCATTATAGGTTCCCAATCAGCAGCGTTCCAAAGCACAGCACTGCAAAACTGTTCATGAACAGCGCGGTCGCGCAGACGAGTGCACCGAATAGCCCGATGATCGTCCCAATCAGGAATCCGTGCCGGCGTCCAAATCGTCTCATCCAGAGCGAAGCAGGGAAGGTCGCAGCCGCGGTGCCGGCGATGTAGGTCGCGACGGGAAGGGTCGCCAGCGACTTGTCGCTGCCGAGTACGGCATAGCCCACCAATCCGTTAAGGCCGATGACGATGATGTTATTCGTCAGGAGCGCCGCCTGGCACGTCGCCAGAGGCGCAATTAGACGAAACAGCTTGAGGTCCAACACGTCCTCCTGTCGGTCTTCCGGAGTTGACAGCAAGTTCTGGGATCGGTAGATAGCAAGTACATGCTATCTAATCAAGGACGCCAGCGATGCCCGTCGAAGTAACGTCGTCTCTCAGTCGCGAACGATTGCAGGCCGATGAGCGCAAGGAGCAGATCGTGCAGACGGTCTTGCGATTGGTCCATGATCGAGGCGCCGACTCGGTCAGTACGCAGCTAATTGCGGATACGATCGGTCGATCCCAAGGGGCGGTCTTTCGACACTTCCCCACCAAAGAGGTGCTCTGGACCGAGGTGCTGGGGTGGCTCCAGGGAAGCCTGGAGGGTGTTTGGACCCGCGCTCTCCTCGAACAAAGGGACGAGCCGCCGCTCGCTCGTCTGGAAAGTATCCTTGTCGGCCACGTCGGGCTGATTGAGAGGTTTCCCGCGCTCGCAAAGGTCGTGATGTCGGACGATCTTCGGCACCGCTACCCAATGCTCAACGAGCAGTTTCAACGGCTTCATATCCTATACGAGCGGCACGTGACCGATCTGCTCAAGGAGGCCGTTCGGCTTGGTCAACTTCCGAAGACCACAAATGTCTCCAACGCGGCAATTCTCTACTTCTGCATCATACAGGGACTTGGCTTCCAGTCAGCCATTGCCCGTCTGCACGCGAACAAGCTCGCGAGTCTCGCTTCGAAGATGTTCTTGTTTTTCGTGAGGGCGCTCGAAAATTTGCCGGCGGAGGCGAAGACGCCGCAAGCCGACAGCGCCGAGAGGCGAAAATAGGAATATTGCGATGCCCGAGATCATTCCGAATTGGCATCCGGTTTTTGTGCACTTCACGATCGCCTTGTACGTCGTGGCGACGGCACTGTATGGGCTCGGTCAAATTGCGCGCGGACGCAGCTGGGCAGGCGTTGTGGTCGTCGCGGCTCGGATAAACCTCTGGACAGGAGCTGCGCTGTCGATCCTGACCGTCATTGCAGGAATCAACGCCTTCTTCACTGTTGCTCATGACGCGTCTCAAACGATCTTCATGACCGACCACCGGCGATGGGCGATCGCGACTGCCGTGATCTGGTGGTTCATCGCAGTGTTGGAGGCCGGAAGGACAGCCCAAGGCAAGAAAGCGCATCTGGTGATCGCATTGGCGCTCGTCGCGGCCATTGGTCCGCTCGCCGTTACCGGCTGGAAAGGCGCCGAGCTTGTCTATCGAAATGGGATCGGAATCGTCGCGACGTTGGGATCAGTCCCGCGGTAAGCCGCCGGCTACAAGACTCATGGGTTTGTGGAGAGGCAGCGACGCAAGCTGTTCTGGTGCGCTTCGATGGAAAGCCAGATTTGTCGTTCGAGCGGGTAGGTTAAATTGGTGCTTTTCCGTTCCTTTGGCCAACTCTCGCCTGTCGAACCGACGGTCTGTCTCGCAACGCTCCAGCCCTGTGTCGCCCCCTGTCAATCCGCTCACGCAAAAATATTCCACTTTACCGAAATTCGGTTTTGACGTATGTATCGGCCATCCCGGCTCATCCTTGAGGGGCGATC